>NZ_JBMDIJ010000008.1:0-157243 GCF_057808595.1 Pseudomonas sp. FG98
CTCACCATGGCAATCGCGGCGGTCCGGCGTTCCGGTAAACCCGCTCCCACAGGGTTCGCGTCGCTTTTAGACCTGTTCTCTGCGCGAGAGCGCAGCCTGAAAGGCTGGGCGGACTCCCACAGGGATCCCGGTTTACCTCAGGATCCAGGTCAGACGTACAACCGGTGGGAGCTGGCTTGCCAGCGATGAGGCCTTGGAGCGCAGTAAAAACTCAGGCTTGCATGACGGCCCGGATATCCGCCGCCAGCTCCCGCACCCGGGCCTCCTCGGTATCCCACGAACACATGAACCGCGCCCCGCCGCTGCCGATGAAGGTATAGAACCTCCAGCCTTTATTACGCAGCTTCTCCAGCGCCGGTTCCGGCATTTGCAGGAACACGCCGTTGGCCTCCACCGGGAACATCAACTCGACCTGCGGAATATCCGCCACCAGCCCGCTCAGCAGTTGCGCGCAATGGTTGGCATGCTGCCCGTGGCGCAGCCAGGCGCCATTCTCCAGCAGGCCGACCCAAGGGGCCGAGAGGAAGCGCATCTTCGACGCCAGTTGCCCGGCCTGCTTGCAGCGGTAGTCGAAGTCTTCGGCCAGCTTGCGGTTGAAGAACAGGATCGCCTCGCCCACCGCCATGCCGTTCTTGGTGCCGCCGAAGCACAGCACGTCGATCCCGGCTTTCCAGGTCAGCTCCGCTGGCGAGCAGCCGAGGAAGGCGCAGGCGTTGGAGAAGCGCGCGCCGTCCATGTGCAGGTTGAGGCCCAGCTCCTTGCAGGTTTCGCTGATCGCCTTGAGCTCTTCGGGGCGGTAGACGCTGCCGACTTCGGTGGCCTGGGTGATGGTCACCACGCGGGGCTTGGGGTAGTGGATGTCCTGGCGCTTGAGTGCCACTTCGCGGATCGAGGCCGGGGTCAGCTTGCCGTTCTCGCTGCGTGCGGTGAGCAGTTTGGAGCCGTTGGAGAAGAACTCCGGGGCGCCGCATTCGTCGGTCTCGACGTGGGCGGTCTCCGAGCAGATCACGCTGTGGTAGCTCTGGCACAGCGACGACAGGGCCAGGGAGTTGGCCGCAGTGCCGTTGAAGGCGAAGAACACTTCGCAGTCGGTTTCGAACAATTGGCGGAAATGGTCGGCGGCGCGGGCCGTCCATTGGTCGTCGCCGTAGGCGCGTTCGTGGCCCTGGTTGGCCTTTTCCATGGCCGCCCAGGCTTCCGGGCAGATGCCGGAATAGTTGTCGCTGGCGAATTGCTGGCTTTGTTCTGTCATGGCTCGGGTCCTGTTAGCAAGGCAGGAGAGCACTCTAAAGCATCGCCTGAGAGGTTGCCTATACAACCTGGTTGCGATGTCGTTTTTGCGGGCCAATCGCCGGCAACGCCGGCTCCCACAAGGGCGTGATCGCCGCCGAACCCTGTGGGAGCTGGCGTTGCCAGCGATGAGGCCCTAAAGGCCTTGCACCGGGACTATCGCAAACAAGACAAAACAATGTCGTAAACGCACCTTTGCGTGGCGTGCGCAGGCATCTGGCCGGCGGGGGGCGGTCATACCATCGCTGCAAAGGATGCCATCGATGTCATGGCCTCCCACCTACAAGACTTATGCCGCTGCCGGGAGAGATGCGATGTTCAGCAAGCAAGACCAGATCCAGGGTTACGACGATGCACTGCTGGCGGCGATGAATGCCGAAGAGCAACGTCAGGAAGATCACATCGAACTGATCGCCTCGGAAAACTACACCAGCAAGCGCGTGATGCAGGCCCAGGGCAGCGGCCTGACCAACAAGTACGCCGAAGGCTACCCAGGCAAGCGCTACTACGGCGGTTGCGAGCATGTGGATAAAGTCGAGGCCCTGGCCATCGAGCGCGCCAAGCAGCTGTTCGGCGCCGACTACGCCAACGTCCAGCCACACTCCGGCTCCTCGGCCAACGGCGCGGTGTACCTGGCCCTGCTGCAGGCCGGCGATACCATCCTCGGCATGAGCCTGGCCCACGGCGGCCACCTGACCCACGGCGCCAAGGTGTCGTCCTCGGGCAAGCTGTACAACGCTGTTCAATACGGCATCGACACCAACACCGGCCTGATCGACTACGACGAAGTCGAGCGCCTGGCCGTCGAGCACAAGCCGAAGATGATCGTCGCCGGCTTCTCCGCTTACTCGAAAACCCTCGATTTCCCGCGTTTCCGCCAGATCGCCGACAAGGTCGGTGCCCTGCTGTTCGTCGACATGGCCCACGTTGCCGGCCTGGTCGCCGCTGGCCTGTACCCGAACCCGATCCCGTTCGCCGACGTGGTCACCACCACCACCCACAAGACCCTGCGCGGTCCGCGTGGCGGCCTGATCCTGGCCAAGGCCAACGAAGAGATCGAGAAGAAACTCAACGCTGCCGTCTTCCCAGGCGCGCAAGGCGGCCCGCTGATGCATGTGATCGCGGCCAAGGCCGTGTGCTTCAAGGAAGCCATGGAGCCTGGCTTCAAGGCCTACCAGCAGCAAGTGATCGACAACGCCCAGGCCATGGCTGGCGTGTTCATCGATCGTGGCTACGATGTAGTGTCCGGCGGCACCGACAACCACCTGTTCCTGGTCAGCCTGATCCGCCAGGGCCTGACCGGCAAGGATGCCGACGCCGCCCTGGGCCGTGCCCATATCACCGTCAACAAGAACGCCGTGCCGAACGACCCGCAGTCGCCTTTCGTGACCTCGGGCCTGCGCATCGGCACCCCGGCCGTCACCACCCGCGGCTTCAAGGTCGCCCAGTGCGTGGCCCTGGCCGGCTGGATCTGCGACATCCTCGACAACCTCGGCGACGCCGATGTGGAAGCCGATGTGGCGCGCAACGTGTCGGCACTGTGTGCGGACTTCCCGGTTTACCGCTGAGTGGAGCAAAGAACCATGCAACGTTATTCGGGCTTCGGCCTCTTCAAGCACTCCCTCAGCCACCACGAAAACTGGCAGCGCATGTGGCGCACGCCGACGCCGAAGAAGGTCTACGACGTAGTCATCGTCGGCGGTGGCGGCCACGGCCTGGCCACGGCCTACTACCTGGCCAAGGAACACGGCATCACCAACGTCGCGGTGATCGAGAAGGGCTGGCTGGGCGGCGGCAACACCGCCCGCAACACCACCATCGTGCGTTCCAACTACCTGTGGGACGAGTCGGCGCACCTGTACGAACACGCCATGAAGCTGTGGGAAGGCCTGTCCCAGGACATCAACTACAACGTGATGTTCTCCCAGCGCGGCGTCTACAACCTGTGCCACACCCTGCAGGACATGCGTGATTCCGAGCGTCGGGTCAACGCCAACCGCCTCAACGGCGTCGATGGCGAGCTGCTCAACGCCAAGCAGGTGGCCGAGGAGATCCCGTACCTGGACTGCTCGAAGAACACCCGCTACCCGATCATCGGCGCCACCGTGCAGCGTCGCGGCGGCGTGGCCCGTCACGATGCCGTGGCCTGGGGCTTCGCCCGTGCCGCCGACGCCCTGGGTGTCGACCTGATCCAGCAGACCGAAGTGATCGGCTTCCGCAAGGAAAACAACACCGTCATCGGCGTGGAAACCAACAAGGGCTTCATCGGCGCCAAGCGCGTCGGCGTGGTCACCGCCGGTAACTCCGGGCATATGGCGCGCCTCGCCGGCTTCCGCCTGCCGCTGGAATCCCACCCGCTGCAAGCGCTGGTGTCCGAGCCGATCAAGCCGATCATCGACAGCGTGATCATGTCCAACGCCGTGCACGGCTACATCAGCCAGTCCGACAAGGGCGACCTGGTCATCGGCGCCGGTATCGACGGCTGGGTCGGCTACGGCCAGCGCGGTTCCTACCCGGTGATCGAGCACACCCTGCAGGCCATCGTCGAGATGTTCCCGATCCTTTCCCGGGTGCGCATGAACCGCCAGTGGGGCGGCATCGTCGACACCAGCCCGGACGCCTGCCCGATCATCTCCAAGACCCCGGTGAAGAACATGTTCTTCAACTGCGGCTGGGGTACCGGCGGCTTCAAGGCCACCCCGGGCTCGGGCAATGTCTTCGCCGCCAGCCTGGCGAAAGGCGAGATGCACCCGCTGGCCAAACCGTTTTCCATCGACCGTTTCCACAACGGCGCCCTGATCGACGAACACGGCGCAGCCGCTGTCGCCCACTAACAGGAGAAACCCTCATGTTGCACATCTTCTGTCCACACTGCGGCGAACTGCGGTCCGAGGAAGAGTTCCACTCGTCCGGCCAGGCGCACATTCCGCGTCCGCTGGACCCGAACACCTGCACCGACGAACAGTGGGGCGACTACATGTTCTTCCGCGACAACCCGCGCGGCCTGCACCACGAACTGTGGATCCACGCCGCCGGTTGCCGCCAGTACTTCAATGCCACCCGCGACACCGTGACCTACGAGATCCTGGAAACCTACAAGATCGGCGCCAAGCCGCAAGTCACCGGTAAGAGCAGCGCCCCGCAGTTGGTCGCCAATGGCCAGGGAGAAAAGGTATGAGCCAGGTTTATCGCCTCTCCAGCGGCGGTCGCATCGACCGCAGCAAAGTCTTGAACTTCACCTTCAACGGCCAGACCTACCAGGGCTACGCCGGTGACAGCCTGGCCGCCGCGCTGCTGGCCAACGGCGTCGATATCGTCGGCCGCAGCTTCAAGTACTCGCGTCCGCGCGGCATCATCGCCGCCGGTGCCGAGGAGCCGAACGCCATCCTGCAGATCGGCGCCAGCGAAGCCACCCAGATCCCCAACGTGCGCGCTACCCAGCAGGCGCTGTACTCCGGCCTGGTCGCCACCAGCACCAACGGCTGGCCGAGCGTGAACAACGACGTCATGGGCATCATCGGCAAGGTCGGCGGCAAGATGATGCCGCCGGGCTTCTACTACAAGACGTTCATGTACCCGCAGTCGTTCTGGATGACCTACGAGAAGTACATCCGCAAGGCGGCCGGCCTCGGTCGTGCGCCGCTGCAGAACGATCCGGACACCTACGACTACATGAACCAGCACTGCGACGTGCTGGTGGTCGGCGCCGGCCCTGCCGGTCTCGCCGCTGCCCTGGCCGCTGGCCGTAGCGGCGCGCGGGTGATCCTCGCCGACGAGCAGGAAGAATTCGGCGGCAGCCTGCTCGACAGCCGCGAAAGCCTCGACGGCAAGCCGGCGGCCGAGTGGGTCTCGGCGGCGGTCAACGAACTGAAGGGCATGCGCGAAGTCACCCTGCTGCCGCGCTCCACCGTCAACGGCTACCACGACCACAACTTCCTGACCATTCACGAGCGCCTGACCGACCACCTCGGTGATCGCGCGCCGATCGGCCAGGTGCGCCAGCGCATGCACCGTGTCCGCGCCAAGCGCGTGGTGCTGGCTACCGGCGCCCACGAGCGTCCGCTGGTCTACGCCAACAACGACGTGCCGGGCAACATGCTGGCCGGCGCCATCTCGGTGTACATCCGCCGCTACGGCGTGGCCCCGGGGCGCAAGCTGGTGCTGTCGACCAACAACGACCACGCCTACCGCGTCGCCCTCGACTGGCACGACGCCGGCCTGCAAGTGGTCGCCATCGCCGACGCCCGCCACAACCCGCGTGGTTCGCTGGTGGAAGAGGCGCGGGCCAAGGGTATCCGCATCCTCACCTCCAGCGCCGTGGTCGAGTCCCGTGGCAGCAAGCGCGTGACCGGTGCCCGCGTTGCCGCCATCGACGTCAAGGCGCACAAGGTCACCAGCCCCGGCGAGTGGCTGGACTGCGACCTGGTGGCCAGCTCCGGCGGCTACAGCCCGGTGGTCCACCTGGCTTCGCACCTGGGCGGCAAGCCGGTCTGGCGTGAAGACATCCTCGGCTTCGTGCCGGGCGATGCACCGCAGAAACGCGTGTGCGTCGGTGGTATCAACGGCGTCTTCGCCCTCGGCGACAGCCTGGCCGACGGCTTTGCCGGCGGTGCCCTGGCGGCCAGCGAAGCCGGCTTCAAAGCCCCGGCGGTGACCGTGCCGAAAACCCTGGCGCGCCAGGAAGAAGCCACCGTCGCCCTGTTCCAGGTTCCCCACGACAAGAACACCGCCCGTGCGCCGAAGCAGTTCGTCGACCAGCAGAACGACGTCACCGCCGCCGCCATCGAACTGGCGACCCGCGAGGGCTTCGAGTCGGTCGAGCACGTCAAGCGCTACACCGCCCTCGGCTTCGGTACCGACCAGGGCAAGCTGGGCAACATCAACGGCCTGGCGATCGCCGCACGTTCCATGGGCATCACCATTCCGGAAATGGGCACCACCATGTTCCGCCCGAACTACACGCCGATCACCTTCGGCGCGGTCGCCGGGCGTCACTGCGGTCACCTGTTCGAGCCGGTGCGTTTCACCGCCCTGCATGCCTGGCACGTGAAGAACGGTGCCGAGTTCGAAGACGTCGGCCAGTGGAAACGGCCGTGGTACTTCCCCCGCGCCGGCGAGGACATCCACGCCGCCGTGGCCCGTGAATGCAAGGCCGTGCGCGACAGCGTGGGCCTGCTGGACGCCTCGACCCTGGGCAAGATCGACATCCAGGGGCCGGATGCCCGCGAGTTCCTCAACCGCATCTACACCAACGCCTGGACCAAGCTCGACGTGGGCAAGGCCCGCTACGGCCTGATGTGCAAGGAAGACGGCATGGTCTTCGACGACGGCGTGACCGCCTGCGTCGGCGACAACCACTTCATCATGACCACCACCACCGGCGGCGCGGCGCGTGTCCTGCAGTGGCTGGAGATCTACCAGCAGACCGAATGGCCGGACCTGAAGGTGTACTTCACCTCGGTCACCGACCACTACGCGACCCTGACCCTGTCCGGCCCGAACAGCCGCAAGCTGCTCGCCGAAGTCAGCGACATCGACCTGGACAAGGACGCCTTCCCGTTCATGAGCTGGAAGGAAGGCCTGGTCGGCGGCGTGCCGGCGCGGGTGTTCCGTATCTCGTTCACCGGCGAGCTGTCCTACGAGGTGAACATCCAGGCCAACTACGCCATGGGCGTGCTGGAGAAGATCGTCGAGGCCGGCAAGAAGTACAACCTGACCCCGTATGGCACCGAGACCATGCACGTGCTGCGGGCGGAGAAGGGCTTCATCATCGTCGGCCAGGACACCGACGGCTCGATGACCCCGGACGACCTCAACATGAGCTGGTGCGTGGGCCGCAACAAGCCGTTCTCGTGGATCGGCCTGCGCGGCATGAACCGCGAGGACTGCGTGCGCGACAACCGCAAGCAACTGGTGGGTCTGAAGCCGGTCGATCCGACCAAGTGGCTGCCGGAAGGTGCGCAACTGGTATTCGATCCGAAGCAGCCGATCCCGATGGACATGGTTGGCCACGTCACCTCCAGCTATGCCGCCAACTCCCTGGGCTATTCCTTCGCCATGGGTGTGGTCAAGGGCGGGCTCAAGCGCATGGGTGAGCGGGTCTACTCGCCGCAGGCCGATGGCAGCGTGATCGAGGCGGAGATCTGTTCCTCGGTGTTCTTCGATCCGAAGGGTGAGCGGCAGAACGTTTGACGCGCGACCTGTGGGGCCCCAATCGCTGGCAAGCCAGCTCCCACAGGTACTGCATGTACCGCTCTTGTGGGAGCTGGCTTGCCAGCGATGAGGCCCCCAAGAGCGACACAGGTCCAACAGAATTCAAGGCAGGTATAAAAAAGATGAGCGCCATCAACGTCTACGAACAACGCCCTGGCTCCGACGCCAAGGCCGAATCGCCGCTGCACCACGCCGACCTGTCCAGCCTGGTCGGCAAGGGCCGCAAGAACCCCGGTGTGACGCTGCGCGAAAAGAAATTCCTCGGTCACCTGACCATCCGTGGCGACGGCCATGACCCGGCCTTCGCCAGCGGCGTGTTCAAGGCCATCGGCCTGGAGCTGCCGGTGGCCCTGACCGTGGTCGCCAACGGCGACATGTCGCTGCAATGGCTCGGCCCGGACGAGTGGCTGCTGATCGTTCCCGGCGGCCAGGAAGTGCCGGTGGAGAATGCTCTGCGTGACGCGCTGGAAGGTCAGCACATCCAGGTGGTCAACGTCAGCGGCGGGCAGACCCTGCTGGAACTGAGCGGTCCCAAGGTCCGCGAAGTACTGATGAAGTCCACCAGCTACGATGTGCACCCGAACAACTTCCCGGTGGGCAAGGCGGTCGGTACCGTGTTTGCCAAGTCGCAACTGGTGATCCGCCGTACCGGCGAGGAAACCTGGGAACTGCTGATCCGCCGCAGCTTCTCCGACTACTGGTGGCTGTGGCTGCAGGACGCTTCGGCCGAGTACGGCCTGGCCATCGAAAACTAGGAGCGCAGTCATGAGCCGAGCCCCGGACACCTGGATCCTCACCGCCGACTGCCCGAGCCTGCTCGGCACCGTGGACGCGGTCACCCGCTTCCTCTACGAGCAGCGTTGCTATGTGACCGAGCACCATTCGTTCGATGACCGGTTGTCCGGGCGCTTCTTCATCCGCGTCGAGTTCCGCCAGCCCGAGGACTTCGACGAACATGCCTTCCGCGCCGGCCTGGCCGAGCGTGGCGAGGCGTTCGGCATGGGCTTCGAGCTGACCGCGCCGAACCACCGGCCGAAGGTGGTGATCATGGTCTCCAAGGCCGATCACTGCCTCAACGACCTGCTCTACCGCCAGCGCATCGGCCAACTGGGCATGGACGTGGTGGCGGTGATCTCCAACCACCCGGACCTCAAGCCGTTGGCCGAGTGGCATCACATTCCGTACTACCACTTCCCGCTGGATCCCCACGACAAGCCGGGGCAGGAGCGCAAGGTGTTGCAGGTGATCGAGGAGTCCGGCGCCGAGCTGGTGATCCTTGCCCGCTACATGCAGGTGCTGTCGCCCGAGCTGTGCCGGCGCCTGGATGGCTGGGCGATCAATATCCACCACTCGCTGCTGCCCGGCTTCAAGGGCGCCAAGCCGTATCACCAGGCCTACAACAAGGGCGTGAAGATGGTCGGTGCCACTGCGCACTACATCAACAACGACCTGGATGAAGGGCCGATCATTGCCCAGGGCGTGGAGGTGGTGGATCACAGCCACTATCCCGAGGACCTGATTGCCAAGGGGCGGGATATCGAATGCCTGACCCTGGCTCGGGCTGTTGGGTATCACATTGAACGTCGGGTGTTCTTGAACGCCAATCGAACTGTAGTGCTCTGACTGGCCTCATCGCTGGCAAGCCAGCTCCCACAGGAATCCTTGTGGGAGCTGGCTTGCCAGCGATTTGCATTTCTGAAACCGACAAAAATCCTGCCGCCTACAGATAACCCGCTGTCGCAATCAGTCACTGCATCCCCGCCAACCAAGCCCACAATTCCCCCATTCCAGTAACACATGCCGCCCATGGACGGTGGCGCTTCAACCAACGCTGCATAACTACAAGTCAAGCGAGGTAAGAGCATGTCTGGCAATCGTGGAGTGGTGTATCTCGGCTCCGGAAAGGTCGAGGTGCAGAAGATCGATTATCCGAAGATGCAGGACCCGCGTGGTCGCAAGATCGAGCACGGGGTGATCCTCAAGGTGGTCTCCACCAATATCTGCGGCTCCGACCAGCACATGGTGCGCGGTCGTACCACCGCCCAGGTCGGCCTGGTCCTGGGTCATGAAATCACCGGCCAGGTGGTCGAGAAGGGCAGTGATGTCGAAAACCTGAAGATCGGCGACCTGGTCTCCGTACCCTTCAACGTCGCCTGCGGCCGCTGCCGGTCGTGCAAGGAGATGCACACCGGGGTCTGCCTGACCGTCAACCCGGCCCGCGCCGGCGGCGCCTACGGCTACGTCGACATGGGCGACTGGACCGGTGGCCAGGCCGAGTACGTGCTGGTGCCCTATGCCGATTTCAACCTGCTGAAACTGCCGGACCGCGACAAGGCCATGGAGAAGATCCGCGACCTGACCTGCCTGTCCGACATCCTGCCGACCGGCTACCACGGCGCGGTGACCGCAGGCGTTGGCCCGGGCAGCACCGTGTATGTCGCCGGTGCCGGCCCTGTCGGCCTGGCGGCTGCTGCGTCGGCGCGCCTGCTGGGGGCGGCCTGCGTCATCGTTGGCGACCTCAATCCGGCGCGTCTGGCCCATGCCAAGGCGCAGGGCTTCGAAGTGGTCGACCTGTCCAAGGACACGCCGCTGCACGAGCAGATCGTCGATATCCTCGGTGAGCCGGAAGTGGACTGCGCCGTCGATGCGGTCGGCTTCGAGGCGCGTGGCCACGGTCATGAAGGCGCCAAGCACGAGGCTCCGGCCACGGTGCTCAACTCGCTGATGCAGGTCACCCGGGTGGCCGGCAAGATCGGTATTCCGGGCCTGTACGTCACCGAAGACCCGGGTGCGGTGGATGCCGCGGCGAAGATCGGTGCCCTGAGCATCCGCTTCGGCCTGGGCTGGGCCAAGTCGCACAGCTTCCACACCGGCCAGACCCCGGTGATGAAGTACAACCGCGCGCTGATGCAGGCGATCATGTGGGATCGCATCAATATCGCCGAGGTGGTTGGGGTGCAGGTGATCAGCCTGGACCAGGCGCCGGAAGGTTATGGCGAGTTCGATGCGGGTGTACCGAAGAAATTCGTGATCGACCCGCACAAGATGTTCAGTGCGGCGTAAGCCGGAATGAAGAAGGGGCCAATTCTGGCCCCTTTTTTTGTGTTGTCGGATCTGGCCTCATCGCTGGCAATGCCAGCTCCCACAAGGTTTGGCGGTGTATGCAGAACCTGTGGGAGCCGGCATTGCCGGCGATGAGGCCAGCAGCAACACCATCACTCGGAAATTTTCGGCAGGCACTCATCCAGCCGCTTGTACAAGGCACTCTCCACCGGCCAGTTCCTCAGCAACCGCGCCCGGTCCTTGGCGAAGGCCGGGGCAAAGCTCAGCTGGGTCGCGTGCTGGCTCATGGCATCGAGGTCGATCAGCGCCCATTGCCCGTCCTGCCAGAACAGGTTGTAGGCCTTGAGGTCGCCGTGGCTGATGCGTTCGTGGATCAACTGGGCGAGCAGGTGCTGCAAGGCCGCCAGTTGCTCCTCCGGCACCTCGCCGCTTTCGACATAGGGCGCAAAGGCAGCCATCAGGTCCGGCCCTTCCAGCAACTCGGTCACCAGGTACGCCTTGCCCCGCAGCCCCAGGGTGCGGGTTTCCAGCACCGCCAGCGGCCTGGGCGTGGCGAAGCCGAGAAACGCCAGGCGGTGCCCTTCGATCCACGAATGCCAGGCCCGGCTCGGGCGCCAGAAGCGCTTGAACCAGTGGACGGTGTCCTTGATGTTGTAGCGCTTGATCACCAAGGGCCGGCCCTGGACCTCGACCCGCGCGACGCTGGCTGCGCCGCCGGTCTTGTACAGGTGACCCTGGTCGACCAGCGAGTCGGCCTGCTCCAGCACCGGCAGCATCGCCGCCAGCTCCGGGCGGGCAATGGCACGCAGGCCCGAGGCCCCGCGCTCGACGGCGAACAGGGTGCAATCACGACCGGCCTTGTCCAGATAGTCCTTCATGCGCCAGTGGCGAACCTTGTCGATCTGCTTTTGCAGGGCTTCCAGCGGCAGGGCGTGCTCGCTGTTGGCCAGCAGGTAATGCACCAGCAGCTCTTCGATAAAGGGCTCCAGGCGCTTGGGCAACTGGGCGAACAGCACGCCGAGGTTTTGCAGGACCTGCGGGCGCGACAGGGGCTGGCCTGGCGTTTCGGCCTTGATTCCGCCACCGTCGATGACGAACAGTTGGCCATTGTGGCGCAGCAGGTTGTCCAGGTGCAGGTCGTCCTGCCACAGGCCCTTGGCATGCAGCTGGGCCACGGCGGCGAGGGCTTCGCCGAGGATCAGGCTCTGTTCATCGCTCAGCGGCGCCTGGCCTTCGACTTCGGCCCAGGCAGCGCCCAGGCTGGTTGAGCCTTCTAGGAATTCGAACAGCAGCCAGCCACCTTCGCCTTCCTTGAGGCCGTCGGCCAGCAGCAGCGGGGTGGTGACGCCGTTGCTGGCCAGCAGGCGCACGCCGTCCAGCTCGCGCTGGAAATGCCGCGGGGCATTGCCGCCGACCAGCAATTTGGCCAGCACCGGCTTGCCGCGCCACACGCCGGCGCCGACATAGCGTTGCCCCGGCAGCACCCGCAACAGGCTCAGCAGTTGCAGCTCGGCGCTGCCGGCGGCGTCCGCCAGGTCGATGTTCAGGGGCAGTTGCGGGGTACGGCCGGCATCCTTGAGTTGCGACAGGCGCATCAACGGGTCTCCTTGTGGCGGCGGCGACGCACCAGGCGCTGCAGCCAGGCTTGCACCAGCGTGCTGTCCGCCGACTGGTCGAGGTAGGCGGCCAGCAGCAGGCGGACCTCCGCTTCGCTCCATACCGGGGCGCGGCGCAGCAGGGGTTCCAGGTCTTTCAGCCGGTCACGCTGGCCGAGCAGCAGCGGGCGGGTCTTTTCCAGGTCGATCAGTTGCGCCGACCAGTCACCGCCACGCTCGCGCAGGAAGATGTGCTTGGGGTAGAAGCAGCCATGCACCTGGCGGGCGCGGTGCAGGGTGCGGGCCAGGTGGCCGCAGGCACGGAGGATGCCGTGGCGCTGGCCGACGTCGAGTTGCTCCCATTGGCCAAGCAGCTGATCGAGGTCGGTCCACTCGTCCAGGGCCCGGGTCATCAGCAGCGCCCGGCGCTGGCCATCGACCTTGCGCTCGCCGTAGTACACCGCTTGCAAGGCCGGTATCCGCAGCTTCTGGTAACGGCTGATATTGCGGAACTCGCGGGCGAAGGTCGGCTCGCCGAAGGGCGCGTGCAGGGTGTGGGTCAGGTAGTTGCTTTGGCGCTTGAGGTAGTAACCCTTGCCCTCCAGCTCCAGGCGGAACACGCTGCTCCAGCCCCCACGGCCCGTGTTGGGTTCGTCCACCGCGTCCAGTTGCAGCGCCCAGAGCTGGTCGAAGCCGTTCAGACCATGGCGTTCGAGCAGCGCCACATCGGCACTGGCGACAAAATCACTCATTCACGTCCCTCGAAAAACTTCACGATATGGCGGATGCGCTTCTTGTCCGACGCGTTCAGGCGCTCGCGCTGGCGGTATTGCAGGTAGAAGCGCAGGCGCTGGGTGGCCGAGAGGTGATACTTGGCCACTTTGTCCAGGCACGCCAGGTCCTTGGTGATGCGATAGCGCAGCATGAAGCCCCACCAGAAGTCACCGGTCGGGCAATCGATGAAGAATAGCGTGCCGGCGTCATCCACCAGGAGATTGCGCCATTTCAGGTCGTTATGGGTGAAGTGGTGGTCATGCATGACCCGGGTGTGCCGGGCCAGCTGGCGGCTGACATGGTCGACCCAGGCGCGGTCCTTCAGGCGCGGATCGTTGCGTTCGGCAAGGACGATCAGGTCTTCGGTCTTTGGCAACTCGCGGGTGATCATGGCGCCACGGCCGAAGCTCAGGCCGTTGCGCTCCAGGCCGCAGGCGACCACTTCGGCGGTGGGGATGTCCCACTTGGCGAACTGCTTGAGGTTCTGCCATTCGGCCTTGATCCGCGGCCGGCCGAGGTAGCGGCGCAGGTGCTTGCCGGCGCCGGTGTAGCGTTTGACGTAGTAGTTGATCCCGTCGCGCTGGACGCGGATCACCTCGCTCAGCGGGTCGCGGGTCAGGCGCTCGCCCTGCAGGGCGAAGACCGCCTCGATACTGCCGAAATCCTGTGCCAGGGCCGCGTACTTCGGCTCCAGTGTCCAACCCGCCATCAGAGCGCGTCTCCGTACCGTTGCTTGCGCTCGTAGAGCTTTTGCGCCTTGCCGTCGAGCCAGGCCAGCAAACCGGCGTGCTCGGCGAGGATCTGCCGCAAGGGTTGCTGGAAGTAGCCACGCAGGAAGCGCAGCTTGTCGCGCCGGGTCAGGCCGATGTCCAGCGCCGAGAAATACAGGGCGGCCAGGTCCTTGTCGCGCCAGCGCCGGGAGATCTTGTCACGGGTCTGGGCGCGGTGCAGGTCGATGACCGACAGTTTGAAGTCATCCGCCGTCACCGGGCGGTCGGTGTGCAGCAGGAAGTGGCAGATATAGCAGTCCCGGTGGTTGACCCCGGCGCGGTGCATGCCGCCGGTCATCTTCGCCACTTCGGCGATCAGCGCACGCTTGAGGCGCGGCTCGGGCGGCTGCTTGACCCAGTCGAGACTGAAGTCTTCCAGGCTGACGGTCGGCGCCAGTTCCTCGGTGACGATGAACGAGTGCTGGGTCGCCGGGTTGCTGCCACGCTCGCCGTAGGCCACGGCGGTCATGGTCGGCACGCCGACTTCATGCAGGCGCTGGATGGCGGCCCATTCCTGGCCGGCACCGAGCACCGGCAGCTTGGCGCTGAACAGGTTCTTGAAGATCTCGCCCCAGCCGATGCCGCGGTGGATCTTGACGAAGAAGCCTTCGCCGGCGACTTCGGTACGCAGGGTGCGGCGGCCTTCCAGCTCGCGGTAGACCTCGCCTTGCAGGGCCTCGACCGCCTCGAAGGGGTCGCGGCCGCTCCAGAGCCGCTTGAACGGCTCCTTGAGTATCAGTTTCATGGGCGCTCCTGACCGAGGATCACGTCGGCGGCATGCTCCGGCATGCTGTACAGATCGGCGGTTTCGGCGAAGGCCAGGCCGTTCTGGCCCCAGCTGGCGCGGGCGGCGGGATCTTCGAGCATGCGTTGCAGGTAGCCGTTGAGCTGGTCCTGCTCGAAGGGTTCGTCCAGCACCAGACCGCTGTCGGCCTCGGCGATGTAGTGGGCGTAGCCGCACACCGCGGTGACCAGCACCGGCAGACCGGCGACCAGCGCCTCCAGCAGCACGGTGCCGGTGTTTTCGTTGTAGGCCGGGTGGATCAGCAGGTCGGCCCCGAGCAGGAAGCGCGGGATGTCGCTGCGGCCCTTGAGGAACTGCACCTGATCGCCGAGACCGAGGGTCGCGGCCTGCAACTGGAAGACCTTGGGATCGTCCTGGCCGATGACCATCAGCCGGGTGCGCTTGCGCAGGGCCGAGGGCAGGGCGGCGAGGGCCTTGAGGCTGCGGTCGGTGCCCTTGGTCTTGAAGCCGGAACCGATCTGCACCAGCAGCAGGTCGTCGTCGCCAAGGTTGAATTCGCGGCGGAACCCGGCACGGATCTCGGCGGCGTTGGCCGGGGCCCGGCGGTCCTGGGAGATGCCCGGTGGCAGCAGGTGGAAGCGCTCTTCCTGGGTGCCGTAGTGCTTGATGAACAGCGGCTGCTGCACCTCGGAGATCATCAGGATCTCGGTGCGCGCCTCGCGGGCGAATACCGCGCGCTCGTATTCGGCAAAGTGGCGGTAGCGGCCCCAGCGCCGGTACAGGCCGCCGCGCAGGGTCTGCGCCTTGTCTTCGAAGCAGCCGTCGGCGGCGTAGTAGACGTCCAGGCCGGGCATCTTGTTGAAGCCGATCAGGCGGTCCACCGGGCGCTTGGCCAGGTCCGCTTCCATCCAGGCGCTGAGTTTTTCGTTGCGGCGATGGTTGAACAGCGCCTTGACCGGCGCCACCAGCACCTCGAAGCCGGGCGGCACGTCGCCTTCCCAGATCAGGGTGTAGACGCGGATCTGGTGTCCGCGGCGCTGGCACTCCAGGGCGATGCGCATGAAGTCACGCTGCAGGCCACCGAACGGGAAATACTTGTAGAGCACGAAAGCCAGTTGCATCAACGAACATCCTCGGCCCGCAGCAGCTCGCCCAGTTGGCGCGCTACCCGTTCGGGATTCAGGCGAGTGAAGCACAGCGGCCACTCACGTTTGAGATCGAACCGGCGCAGTTCCTCGGCGCTCGGCTTGTAGTTGCACTTCTTGCGCAGGCAGGGGGCGCAAGGGAAGTCGCTGGCGACATGGACCTGGGACTTGCCGTAGGCCCCGGTCAGGCCCGGGTTGGTCGGGCCGAACAGCGAGATGGTCGGCACGTCCAGTGCCGCCGCGAGATGCCCGAGGCCGGTATCGACGGCCACGCAGGCCGTGGCCGAAGCCAGCACCCGGCCGACCCCGGCAAGGTTCAATTTGGGGAGCACCCGGGCGTTCTTCAAGCCTTGGGCGATGCGCTCGGCGCGGGCCTTCTCGGTCGGGTTGCCCCACGGCAGGCACACATGCAGGCCGGCGCGGCCGAGGCGTTCGGCCAGTTGCCGCCAGTACAGCTCGGGCCAGTGCTTGGTGTCCCAGGTGGTGCCGTGGAGGAACACCACGTAGGGCGCCACGCCGACTTCTTCCAGGCGGCTGCGGTCCAGGCCGTAGTTGCCGATGCCTTCGGGAATGTCGTAGCCCAGGGCCAGGGCGAACAGCTGGCGCACGCGTTCTACCGCGTGCTGCCCCTTGGCTACCGACAGGCGGCGGTCATAGAAGCGGCTGGAGAAACCTTCGCGGGCCGAGTAGCGGTCGAGGCCGGCGATCGGCGTCTTCTTCACGTAGCGGGTCAGCCAGGCGCTCTTGACCAGGCCCTGGGCGTCGATCACCAGGTCGTACTTGCGCGCGCGGATGCGCTGCTTGAACTGGCGCCATTCACCGCTCTTGAGGGTCTGCCAGAGGTTCTTGCGCCAGCGGCGGATGGCCACCGGGATCACCTGGTCGACCGCCGGGTGCCAGGTCGGGATCTCGGCGAAGCCTTCTTCCACCACCCAGTCGAACTGGATGCCGGGAATGGCGTGGGCGGCGTCGGTCAGGGCCGGCAGGGCGTGGATCACATCGCCCAGGGATGAGGTCTTGATCAGCAGAACCCGCACTTAGTCGACCTCTGGGCTGATATCGACCAGCGACGGGCCGTTGAGCCGTTGCAGGGCGCTGTTGACCGCGTCCGGTTCGAGCTGGCGCAGGCAGTTGTAGTGGCCGTAGCGGCAGGTGCGATCGAAGCACGGGCTGCATTCCAGGCCCAGGCGCACCACTTCGACCTGGTCGGCCAGCGGTGGGGTGAAGCCCGGCGAGGTGGAACCGTAGACTGCCACCAGCGGGCGGTTCAGCGCAGCGGCGACATGCATCAGGCCGGAGTCGTTGGAGACCACGGCGTCGGCGCAGGACAGCAGGTCGATGGCCTCGGCCAGGGAGGTTTCGCCGGCGAGGTTGTACGACTCTTCACGGAAGCCCGGGATCAGGCGGTCGCGGATCTGCTCGCCGACCGGATGGTCGTTCTTCGAGCCGAACAGCCAGACCTGCCAGCCTTCGCGGATCTTCGCCTCGGCGACCTTGGCGTAGTGCTCGGCCGGCCATTTCTTCGCCTCGCCAAATTCGGCGCCGGGGCACAGGGCCAGGACCGGACGGTCCAGCTCCAGGCCGAACTTGGCCAGGGCGGCGTCGCGGCTGGCGGCTTCGATCTGCAGGTCGGGGCGTGGGTAAGGTTGCGGCAGGTCGCTGCCCGGCGGGTAGGCGAGGGCCATGAAGCGCTCGATCATCAGCGGGTAGCGTTGTTTATCGAGGCGGCGTACGTCGTTGAGCAGGCCGTAGCGGAATTCGCCACGCCAGCCGGTGCGTTTGGGGATTCCGGCGAAGAACGGCACCAGTGCCGACTTCAGCGAGTTGGGCAGGAGGATCGCCTGGTCGTACTGGCCGGCCAGGGACTTGCCGATGCGCCGCCGCGTGGCCAGATCGAGCGCGCCATGGCCGAGCGGGAAGCTCAAGGCCTGGCGGACTTCCGGCATGCGTTCGAGGATCGGCCGGCTCCATTCGGGCGCCAGCACGTCGATCACGCAATCGGCGTGACGCTGCTTCAGGACCTGGAACAGCGTTTGCGCCATTACCATGTCGCCCACCCAACTGGGCCCAATGATCAAAATTCTCATGCTTTATCCAGAAACGATCAGGGAGGCTGCAGCCTGTCTAAAACAGCCTGGCCTCCCTTCTTTATATTCAGGCTAGGTCCATCAGTGTAAGCCACTGGCTCCCGGCTGGCCTCCTGCCAGCCGGATCTACCCCTTCAACTGAGCCCCAGTTCACTCCAGATCCGCCGCACTTGCTGGCGTTCGCTCACGAACTGGCTGGCATCGATCACCCCGGCCTGTTTCTGCAAGGCCTGGCGGTGAGCGGCGGAACGGAACGCCTTGTACACCTCGCGCAGCAGCACCGCATCGCTGGCCGGAACCAGCCCCGCTTCTTCGAGACCTTCGAGAATGCGGATGTTGTCGGTGTAGCGCAGCAGCGCAGGATGGCTGTGGGACCAGGCGAGCGCGGCGTATTGCACCATAAATTCAATATCGACGATACCACCGGCATCCTGCTTGATATCGAAGGGAACGCCGCTGTCGTAGGCGTTGGCAGCGGTGCCGGCAGCGGTGGATTTGCTGCCGAGGTTGTCACGCATCTTGGCGCGCATCTCGCTGACTTCGGTGCGCAGCCCGTCGAGGTCGCGCTGCTTGCCGAGGACCCGCGCCCGCACATCCTCGAAGGCTGCGCCGACCTGCGGGCAACCGACCAGCACCCTGGCGCGGACCAGGGCCTGGTGTTCCCAGGTCCAGGCTTCGTTCTGCTGGTAGCGCTCGAAGGCGCCGACCGAACTGACCAGCAGTCCCGAGGCGCCGGACGGGCGCAGGCGCATGTCGACGTCGTAGAGCTGGCCGGAGGCGGTCTGGGTGGTCAGCAAGTGGATGATGCGCTGGCCCAGGCGGGTGAAGAACTGCGCGCTGTCGATCGGCTTGGCGCCGTCGGTTTCGGCCTGGGGATCGCCGTCGTGGATGAACACCAGGTCGAGGTCCGAACCGTGGCCCAGTTCCAGACCGCCCATCTTGCCGTAGCCGACGATGATAAAGCCCGGGTCGCACGGGCTGCCGTCGCTGCGCTGCGGGCGGCCGTGGCGGGCCACGGTCTGGCGCCAGGCCAGGGCCAGCACCTGGTCGAGGATGGCCTCGGCGAGCCAGGTCAGGTAGTCGCTGACTTTCATCAACGGCAGGCTGCCGGCGATTTCCGAGGCAGCGACCCGCAGGCTGTGGGCCAGCTTGAAGTGACGCAGGGCCTCCATCTGCTGCTCCAGGTCGTCCTCGGGGATGCGGGTCAGGCGTTCGCGCAGTTCGGCGGCCAGTTCCGGCGCCTGGGGCGGGCTGAACAGGCGGCCTTCGTTGAGCAGTTCGTCGAGCAGCAGCGGGAAGCGGGCGATCTGCTCGGCGATCCACGGGCTGGCGGCGCACAGGGTCAGCAGGCGGCGCAGGGCCCCCGGGTTTTCCGTGAGCAGCACCAGATAGGCCGAACGACGGGCCACGGCTTCTACCAGAGGCAGCACCCGTTCCAGCACCAGGTCCGGGTCCTTATGCTCGACAGCCTGGGCCAGCAGGCGCGGAATGAAGGAGTCCAGGCGCTCGCGGCTGAGGCGCTGCATGGAGCGCAGGTTCGGGCTGGAACGCAGGCCGGCGAGCAGCTTGAGAGCCCGCGGCGCATCGCGGAAACCGGCATCTTCCAGCTGGCGGCAGGCGGCTTCCTCGTCCTGGGCTTCTTCCCACAGCGGCAGCCATTCGCCGCCGACCACCACCTCGCCTTCGCCTTCTTCGTCGTCCGGATCGGAAATCACCTGGCGGAAGTGCCAGTCGATGCGCCCGCGCCAGTGCATCAGCTGGGCGTGGAACGCCGCCCAGTCGGGGAAGCCGAGCATGAAGGCGATGCGTGCGCGGTCGAGGTCACCGTCAGGGAGCATCTGGGTCTGGCGGTCGGCGATGGCCTGGATGGCGTGTTCGGTGTAGCGCAGGAACAGATAGCCTTCGCGCAGTTCGTCGACCACCGCGGCAGGCAGGTAGCCCTGGCCTTCGAGGGTGGCCAGCACCTTGAGCAGCGGCCGCTGTTGCAGGCTCAGGTCGCGGCCACCGTGGATCAGCTGGAAGGCCTGGGCGATGAACTCCACTTCGCGGATGCCGCCGGCGCCGAGCTTGATGTTCTCCGACATGCCTTTACGGCGCACTTCCTGCTGGATCAGCTGCTTCATGGTGCGCAGTGCTTCGATCGCCGAGAAGTCCAGGTAGCGGCGGTAGACGAAGGGTCGCAGCATCTCCTGCAACTGCGCGCCGGCGACCTGGTCGCCGGCCACCACCCGCGCCTTGATCATGGCGTAGCGTTCCCAGTCGCGGCCCTGGTCCTGGTAGTACTGCTCCAGGGCGTTGAAGCTCAGGGTCAGGGCGCCGGACGAGCCATAGGGGCGCAGGCGCATGTCGACGCGGAAGACGAAGCCGTCGACGGTGATCGGGTCCAGAGCCTTGATCAGGCGCTGGCCGAGGCGGGTGAAGAACTCCTGGTTGTCCAGCGAGCGCTTGACGCCTTCGGTCTCGCCGCCTTCCGGGAAGGCGAAGATCAGGTCGATGTCCGAGGACAGGTTGAGCTCTACCGCGCCGAGCTTGCCCATGCCCAGCACCACCATCTGCTGCGGCAGGCCGCTGCGGTTGCCGATCGGCGTGCCGAACTGCTGGCAATGGCGCGGGTACAGCCATTGATAGGCCTGGTCGATGGCGGCGTCGGCCATGTCGGATAGATCGCGGCAGGTTTCCACCAGGTCGGCCTGGCGGGTCAGGTCGCGCCAGATGATCCGCACCTGCTGGCGGGTGCGCTGGCGGCGCAGGTTGCGCGCCAGTTCTTCTTCTGTAGTGGCGGCCTGGGCTGCGGTGGCCAGTTGCGTGCACAGCTCGCCGGGAGCGAAACGCCGGTCCAGCTCGCCGCTGTCGACCAGGCCCAGCAGCATCGCCGGGTCGCGCACACTTTGTTCAAGGACGAACTCGCTGGCAGCAGAGACCCGGGCGAAGCCGGCCCAGCGCTCGGCGGTCCAGCTGTCCAGGCTCAGGCCATCGACGGCGGCCACGGCGCTGCGCAGCGACTGTTCGTTGCTGCTGGTCAGGTGTTTGAGGGTATCTGGCAGTTCGACCAGCGAAGGCAGGCTCATGGTCTATCCTTGATCGGCGGGAAAAAGCAGGCGTTGGCTACAGCGCGAAGGCGCGGCCCGGGTTGGACTGTCGTACAAAGGTTGAAAATAGCGGCGATCGAATCTTTCTTGGCAGAAAACATCACGGCATGCCTTTTCTCAACTGGTTTTTAATCACCGGTATCGTTTTTTCCCACAAGCCAGAAGCAAGGCTTCGATGGGTTTGATGTAGTTTTACTACTGCTTTTTTCAGTCGAAGGCGTGTAAAGGCGGATCGATTTGTAGTAAAACTACACGCCGCCGAGACCACCCTCGGTAATCCAAGAATTCATGTCGTCTGCCCAAAAGGCCAGTCGCAAACTTCAGGCAACCGATTCTGGAAGCCTTTCCGCCCTGGAGCAAGCCATGCAAGACCTCGATCCCGTCGAAACCCAGGAATGGCTGGACGCCCTGGAGTCGGTCCTCGACAAAGAAGGCGAAGACCGCGCTCACTACCTGATGACCCGTATGGGCGAGCTGGCCACCCGTAGTGGCTCGCAGCTGCCATACGCAATCACCACGCCATACCGCAACACCATTCCGGTAACCCACGAAGCACGCATGCCTGGCGACCTGTTCATGGAACGCCGCATTCGCTCGCTGGTTCGCTGGAACGCCCTGGCGATGGTGATGCGCACCAACCTGAAAGACTCGGACCTGGGCGGCCACATCTCCTCGTTCGCTTCCAGCGCCACCCTGTATGACATCGGCTTCAACTACTTCTTCCAGGCTCCGACCGAAGAACACGGCGGCGACCTGATCTTCTTCCAGGGCCACGCTTCTCCAGGCGTCTACGCCCGCGCCTTCATGGAAGGCCGCATCAGCGAAGAGCAGATGAACAACTTCCGTCAGGAAGTCGATGGCAAGGGCCTGTCGTCCTACCCGCACCCATGGCTGATGCCTGACTTCTGGCAGTTCCCGACCGTTTCCATGGGTCTGGGTCCGATCCAGGCGATCTACCAGGCGCGCTTCATGAAGTACCTGGAAGCCCGCGGCTACATCCCGGCCGGCAAGCAGAAAGTCTGGTGCTACATGGGCGACGGCGAGTGCGACGAGCCGGAATCCCTGGGCGCGATCGCCCTGGCCGGCCGCGAGAAGCTGGACAACCTGATCTTCGTCATCAACTGCAACCTGCAGCGCCTCGACGGCCCGGTTCGCGGCAACGGCAAGATCATCCAGGAACTCGAAGGCGTGTTCCGTGGCGGTGGCTGGAACGTCAACAAGGTGGTCTGGGGTCGCTTCTGGGATCCACTGCTGGCCAAGGACACCGACGGTATCCTGCAGCGCCGCATGGACGAAGTCATCGACGGCGAGTACCAGAACTACAAGGCCAAGGACGGCGCGTTCGTCCGTGAGCACTTCTTCAATACTCCAGAACTCAAGGCCATGGTCGCCGACCTGTCCGACGACGAGATCTGGAAGCTCAACCGTGGTGGTCACGACCCGTACAAGGTCTATGCGGCCTACCACCAGGCGGTCAACCACAAGGACCAGCCTACCGTCATCCTGGCCAAGACCATCAAGGGTTACGGTACCGGTGCCGGCGAAGCCAAGAACACCGCGCACAACACCAAGAAGGTCGACGTCGACAGCCTGCGTCACTTCCGCGACCGCTTCGACATCCCGGTCAAGGACGAAGACCTGGAAAGCCTGCCGTTCTTCAAGCCTGAAGAAGGCAGCGCCGAAGCCCGCTACCTGGCCGAGCGCCGCGCCGCACTGGGCGGTTTCGTGCCACAGCGTCGCGCCAAGTCGTTCAGCATCCCGACTCCGCCACTGGAAACCCTGAAGGCGATCCTGGACGGTTCGGGCGACCGCGAAATCTCCACCACCATGGCCTTCGTGCGGATCCTCGCGCAACTGGTCAAGGACAAGGAAATCGGCCAGCGCATCGTTCCGATCATCCCGGACGAAGCCCGTACCTTCGGTATGGAAGGCATGTTCCGCCAGCTGGGCATCTACTCGTCCGTCGGCCAGCTCTACGAGCCAGTCGATAAAGACCAGGTGATGTTCTACCGCGAAGACAAGAAGGGCCAGATCCTCGAAGAAGGCATCAACGAAGCGGGCGCCATGTCCTCCTTCATCGCTGCCGGTACTTCGTACAGCTGCCACAACCAGCCGATGCTGCCGTTCTACATCTTCTACTCGATGTTCGGCTTCCAGCGTATCGGCGACCTGGCCTGGGCTGCCGGCGACAGCCGTACCCGCGGCTTCCTGATCGGCGGTACCGCCGGCCGTACCACCCTGAACGGTGAAGGCCTGCAGCACGAAGACGGTCACAGCCACATGATGGCCGGTACCATCCCGAACTGCCGCACCTACGATCCGACCTACGGCTACGAGCTGGCGGTGATCATCCAGGACGGCATGAAGAAGATGACCGAAGAGCAACAGGACGTCTTCTACTACATCACCGTGATGAACGAGTCGTACCAGCAGCCAGCCATGCCGGCCGGTGTCGAGGACGGCATCATCAAGGGCATGTACCTGCTGGAAGAAGACACCCGCGACGCCGCGCACCACGTTCAGCTGATGGGCTCCGGCACCATCCTGCGTGAAGTCCGCGAAGCCGCGAAGATCCTGCGTGAAGAGTTCAACATCGGTGCCGACGTCTGGTCCGTCACCAGCTTCAACGAACTGCGTCGTGACGGCCTGGCCGTCGAGCGCGCCAACCGCCTGAAGCCTGGCCAGAAGCCACAGCAGACTTATGTCGAGCAGTGCCTGAGCGGCCGCAAAGGTCCGGTCATCGCCTCTACCGACTACATGAAGCTGTTCGCCGAGCAGATCCGTCAGTGGGTTCCGAGCAAAGAATTCAAGGTCCTGGGTACCGATGGCTACGGTCGCAGCGACAGCCGCAAGAAGCTGCGTCACTTCTTCGAAGTCGACCGTCACTTCGTTGTGCTGGCTGCCCTGGAAGCCCTGGCTGACCGTGGCGAGATCGAACCTAAAGTGGTGGCCGACGCCATCGCCAAGTTCGGCATCGACCCGGACAAGCGCAACCCACTGGACTGCTGAGGAGTATTTTTAAGTGAGCGAACTCATTCGCGTACCTGACATCGGCAGCGGTGAAGGTGAAATCATCGAGCTGTTCGTCAAGGTCGGTGACCGTATCGAAGCAGACCAGAGCCTGCTGACCCTGGAGTCCGACAAGGCCTCCATGGAGATCCCCGCGCCGAAGGCCGGTGTGATCAAGGCACTCAAGGTCAAGCTGGGCGACCGCCTGAAAGAAGGCGACGAGCTGCTGGAGCTGGAAGTCGAGGGCGCCGCTGCCGCGGCCCCCGAGGCACCTGCCGCCGCTCCGGCCGCTGCTGCACCTGCTCCGGCCGCCGCCCCGGCTGCCGAAGCTGCACCAGCCCCTGCTGCTGCCCCGGCCGCTGCCGCTGTCCAGGACATCCATGTCCCGGATATCGGTTCGTCCGGCAAGGCCAAGATCATCGAAGTACTGGTCAAGGTCGGCGACACCGTCGAAGTCGACCAGTCGCTGATCACCCTGGAGTCCGACAAGGCCTCCATGGAGATCCCGGCCCCGGTGGCTGGCGTGGTCGAAGCCGTGATCGCGAAACTGGACGACGAAGTCGGCACCGGTGACCTGATCCTCAAACTGAAAGTCGCCGGCGCTGCACCGGCTGCTGCTCCGGCGCCTGCCGCCGCTGCACCGGCCCCGGCTGCCGCTCCTGCTGCTGCCCCGGCTCCAGCTGCTGCACCTGCCGCCGCGCCAGCCGCCGCTGCTCCGGCTGCCGCGCCTGCGCCAAGCGGTGCGAAAGTTCACGCCGGCCCGGCCGTGCGTCAACTGGCCCGCGAGTTCGGCGTCGAGCTGAGCGCCGTGGCGCCGACCGGCCCGCACGGTCGCGTACTGAAGGAAGACGTGCAGGTCTACGTCAAGGCCATGATGCAGAAGGCCAAGGAAGCACCGGCCGCTGCTGCTGGCGCCACCGGTGGCGCGGGCATCCCGCCGATCCCGGCCGTCGACTTCAGCAAGTTCGGTGAAGTGGAAGAAGTGGCCCTGACCCGCCTGATGCAGGTCGGTGCTGCCAACCTGCACCGCAGCTGGCTGAACGTGCCGCACGTGACCCAGTTCGACTCGGCCGACATCACCGAGCTGGAAGCCTTCCGCGTTGCGCAGAAAGCCGTCGCCGAGAAAGCCGGCGTCAAGCTGACCGTGCTGCCGCTGCTGCTGAAAGCCTGTGCCCACCTGCTGAAAGAGCTGCCGGACTTCAACAGTTCGCTGGCACCAAGCGGCAAGGCGATCATCCGCAAGAAATACGTGCACGTCGGCTTCGCCGTGGACACCCCGGATGGTCTGCTGGTCCCGGTGATCAAGAACGTCGACCAGAAGAGCCTGCTGCAACTGGCTGCCGAAGCGGCTGCCCTGGCCGAAAAAGCCCGGACCAAGAAGCTCTCGGCGGACGAGATGCAAGGCGCCTGCTTCACCATCTCCAGCCTCGGTCACATTGGCGGCACCGGCTTCACGCCGATCGTCAACGCGCCGGAAGTGGCGATCCTCGGTGTCTCCAAGGCCACCATCCAGCCGGTATGGGACGGCAAGGCCTTCCAGCCGAAGCTGATGCTGCCGCTGTCGCTGTCCTACGATCACCGCGTGATCAACGGTGCTGCCGCCGCCCGTTTCACCAAGCGTCTGGGCGACGTGCTGGGCGACATCCGCACCCTGCTGCTGTAACTGCTGTCCGGCCTGTGTCCCTCTGCCGGGGGACACAGGCCTGCAACCCTTTCGAGCTGCCACGCTCGTACCTCAACCCCGTCGTTTGGCGGGGCTTTTTTTTGCCTTTTTCAAGGTGGCACCGTCCCTTGTGGGAGCTGGCTTGTCGGGACGCCGAACCGCAGCGATTGCAATGGTGAATTCACCACAGTCATCGCTGGCAAGCCAGCTCCCACAGGGTCAGCAGTGCCGCTCCAGAATTGAAGAAATGCATCGCCAGGCCGATATAGATCAAACAGCCACCAACCTTGGTGCTTGTCAGCCCCCGGCGCATGATGCAACCTTGCCCGACGTGCATAGCAAAGTGCCAACGCCTGTGCCATCAGTCTTATTCGAGCGAGCTTTCCATGAAGAGCCAAACCGATGCTGCCAGCCGTCCGGCGGCCGAGGTAGTGACGCAGTTACCGGTGCCCTCGCGGCTCGGCATGCTGCGCTTCGAGCGGCTGAACGAAGCGAGCTGGGCAATGCTCTACCTCGATCCGGGCTGCGAACGTCAATTCGGCTTGCCGGCGGTGGAGCTGTGCGCGCTGGTCGGCTCGCCCTACGCCAGCCTGATGGAGCCCGAGGCCCGCTACAAGCTGCATGACAGCATCCAGGCGCAACTGGTCAACGGCAGCCATTACCTGAGTCGCTACACCCTGCACACCAGCCACGGGCCGATGTACATGCTCGAACTGGGCGAGGCCTACAAGCAGCACAACCGCCAGTTGCTGCGCGGCTACCTGCTGGTGCTCGACGAGCAGGAGGGCATCAGCCCCGAACTCAGCGCCGACGACCTGGAAACCCGCAACAACCGCCTGCAGATCGCCCTCAAACTCAACCAGCAGGCGCAGCAGGAACAGCTCGAACACCTGGAGCGGGTGCGCGCCCAGCAGGAACTGATCCTGCACCTGGCGCGGCACCGCTACAGCGCCGGCAATTCCCTGCAGGAAGCCGCCGAGCTGATCACCCGCAGCGCCTGCGATATCTACAAGATCGAATGCGCCAGCCTCTGGTACCTCGAAGGCCAGCGCCTGGAGCCGATCTCCGCGTTCTACCGCGAGACCCGCGAGTACCGCACGCCCAAGCCGATCGATGCCGGGCTTTTTCCGGATTACCTGGAAGCCCTGCACACCAGCCGGGCCATCGATGCGCACAACGCCAGCCACGACCCGCGCACCCGGGATATCACCGAGAGCCTGCGCCCGCGCGATGTGATCGCCATGCTCGATGCCAGCATCCGCATCGACGGCCAGGTGGTCGGCGTGCTGTGCCTGGAGCACGGTGGCAGCCCGCGGGCCTGGCAGAGCGACGAGATCGCCTTCGCCGGCGAGCTGGCCGACCAGTTCGCCCAGGTCATCAACAACCACAACCGCCGTGCCGCGACGAGTGCCCTGCACCTGTTCCAGCGTGCGGTGGAGCAGAGCGCCAACGCCTTCCTGCTGGTCAACCGCGATGGCGTGGTGGAGTACGTCAACCCGAGCTTCACCGAGATCACCCAGTACAGCTCGGAAGAAGTCCAGGGACATCGCCTGTCCGAGCTGTCGGCCCTGGAGAACCTCAGCGAGCTGCTCTCCGACGAGTCCAGCCTGGCCGTGGGCAACAGCTGGCAGGGCGAGTTCAAGAGCCGGCGCAAGAACCTCGAACCCTACTGGGGCCAACTGTCGATTTCCAAGGTGTATGGCGACAACCGTGAGCTGACCCACTACATCGGCATCTACGAAGACATCACCCAGAGCAAGCTGGCCCAGCAGCGCATCGAGCGCCTGGCCTACACCGACAACCTGACCGGCCTGGGCAACCGCCCGGCGTTCATCCGCAACCTCGACGATCGCTTTGCCCGCGACAGCGATACGCCGATCTGCCTGTTGCTGGTGGATATCGACAACTTCAAGCGGATCAACGACAGCCTCGGCCACCAGACCGGCGACAAGCTGCTGGTCAGCCTGGCCCGGCGCCTGCGCAACAGCCTCAGCCCGGGCGGCAGCCTGGCGCGCTTCGCCAGTAACGAATTCGCTGTGCTGCTGGACAACACCGACCTGGAAAGCGGTCAGCAGACTGCCCAGCAACTGCTCAACACCCTCGACAAGCCGATGTTCGTCGACAACCAGTTGATCAACGTCACCGGCTCGGTCGGTCTGGCCTGCGCGCCGCTGCATGGCAGCGACCCGCAGACCCTGATGAAGAACGCCGGCCTGGCCCTGCACAAGGCCAAGGCCAACGGCAAGCACCAGGTCCAGGTGTTCACCGAGGCGCTGAACGCCGAGGCCAGCTACAAGCTGTTCGTCGAGAACAACCTGCGCCGCGCCCTGGCGCAGAACGAGCTGCAGGTGTTCTACCAGCCCAAGCTTTGCCTGCGTACCGGGCGCCTGCTCGGCCTGGAGGCGCTGCTGCGCTGGAACCATCCGGAAAAGGGCATGATCCGCCCGGACCAGTTCATCAGCGTCGCCGAGGAAACCGGCCTGATCATCCCCATCGGCAAATGGGTGGCACGCCAGGCCTGCCGCATGAGCCAGGAGCTGGCGGCCGAGGGCATGGGCAACCTGCAGGTGGCGATCAACCTGTCACCCAAGCAGTTCTCCGACCCCGACCTGGTCGCTTCCATCGCCAACATCCTTCAGGAAGAGGCGCTGCCGCCGCACCTGCTGGAGCTGGAACTGACCGAAGGCCTGCTGCTGGAAGCCACCGAAGACACCCGCCGCCAACTCGACCAGCTCAAGCAGCTCGGCCTGACCCTGGCCATGGACGACTTCGGCACCGGTTATTCCTCGCTCAGCTACCTGAAGAAATTCCCGATCGACATCATCAAGATCGACCGCAGCTTCATCAACGACATCCCCGACAGCCAGGACGACATGGAAATCACCTCGGCGGTGGTGGCCATGGCCCACAACCTCAAGCTCAAGGTGGTCGCCGAAGGCATCGAGACGGCGGAGCAGCTGGCGTTCCTGCGTCGGCATCGCTGCGACGTTGGCCAGGGTTACCTGTTCGACAAGCCGATCCCGGGGGATGAACTGGTCGACAAGCTCAAGCGTTATCCACGCGGACCAACGGCCTGACAGCCACGCAACACTCGGGCACACTACCGGTCTATCCCCCTGAAGGCATCGCTGCGGCGGTGCCTGCCTACCTGACAAGAGGAATGGGTTCATGGTCTTGCGTTCGGAAATCCTCGTGAATAAAAGCGTCCTGCCTACCGCGGAACAGGCCCTGCCTGGCCGCGAAACCCCGATGGCCCTGCCGGAAAAACACTTCGTCTTCACTGAAACGCCGCTGCTTGGCCCGTTCTTCGAAAGCGCGGTGGATTTCGCCATCTTCGGCCTGGGCTGCTTCTGGGGTGCGGAACGGCGCTTCTGGCAGCGCGAAGGCGTGATCAGCACCGTGGTCGGCTACGCCGGTGGCTTCACCCCGAACCCGACCTACGAAGAAGTCTGCTCCGGCCTGACCGGCCACACCGAGGTGGTGCTGGTGGTGTTCGACAAGGACAAGCTCAGCTACCGCGAACTGCTGTCGATGTTCTGGGAACTGCACAACCCGACCCAGGGCATGCGCCAGGGCAATGACATCGGCACCCAGTACCGCTCGGTGATCTACTGCACCTCGCCGCAGCAACTGCAGGAAGCCGAGGAAAGCCGCGAGCAGTACCAGGCCGAGCTGGACAAGGCCGGTTTCGGCGAGATCACCACCGAGATCGCCCAGGCGCCGACCGTGTATTTCGCCGAGGCCTACCACCAGCAATACCTGGCGAAGAACCCGGATGGCTATTGCGGCATCGGCGGTACCGGTGTCTGCCTGCCACCCAGCCTGCAAGGCAACTGAGGAGCTGCAATGTCCACACCGAGCATGACGCTGTTTCACTCACCCTTGTCGCCGTTCGTGCGCAAGGTCCTGGTGGTACTGCACGAGACCGGGCAGATCGACCGGGTTGCCCTGCAGTCGGTCAATGTCAGCCCGGTCAGCCCGGATGCCGACCTCAACCAGGGCAACCCGGCGGGCAAGCTCCCGGCGCTGCGCCTGGACGATGGCAGCGTATTGCACGACAGCCGGGTGATCGTCGATTTTCTCGATCACCAGCATGTCGGCATTCCCCTGATTCCCCGCGAAGGTTCGGCGCGCTGGCGGCGCCTGACCCTGGCGTCGCTGGCCGACGCGATCATGGATGCGGCGGTGCTGACCCGTTACGAAACCTTCCTGCGTCCGGAAGACAAGCGTTGGCCGCAGTGGGTCGAGGCCCAATCGGAAAAGATCCGCCGCGGCCTGGCGGATCTTGAGGACAACCACTTCGCCGAAATCGCCTCGGGCTTTGATGTCGCCGCGATCGGCGTGGCCTGTGCCCTGGGCTATATCGACCTGCGCATGCCGGACTTCGGCTGGCGTGAACGGCAGCCGAAGCTGGCAGGGTGGTATGCCGAGGTGAGTCAGCGCGAGTCGATGAAGGCGACCGTTCCGGCCTGATCCTCAATGTCGGTGGCGACCTCGATCCCTGTGGGAGCCGGCGTTGCCGGCGATGGCGGCAGCAGGTTCAACACTGTTGCCTGCCAGGGCCTCATCGCTGGCAATCGGATCGCCGCCCGGCCAGCTCCCACAATGACCGCGTCGAGCACAGATACTGTGAATGGCCCGGTACCCTGTGGGAGCCGGCATTGCCGGCGATGAGGCCAGCAGTCACAACATCAATCTGCTTGTCTGCCACCATAGAATCTCCCACAAGGTTATGTGCCAGCAGCACCTGTGCGTTCCACAAGACCCTGATCCCCTGAACCAGGGCCTCCCCAAACTCCCGCTCCTCCCGCAACCCGCTCATGTCCGCACCTGCCCGGCCCGATACCAGTCCAGCCGCCGCGTCAGCACCATGAACACCCCCAGCAGGGCAAACAGCAGCAAGGCCCCCATCAGCAGCGCATAGTCCTCGGCGCTCAACAGCCCGTACAGCAGCGCATAGAGCAGCGCCAGTCCGGTAGCGAAGCCGAGCCCGCGTCCCATGCTGTGCAGCACATGGCACAGGTAGAAGCCGATCAGCAGTACGCAGCCACCGGCCGACAGCAGGTACGCCAGGCCAAAGCCGAGGTGCTCCGACAACGACAGCAACAGCAGGTAGAACAGCGCCAGGGCAGCCCCCACCAGGGCGTACTGGATCGGGTGCACGCTGAGGTTGCGCAGCACCTCGAAGAGGAAGAAGCCGGCAAAGGTCAGGGCGATGAACAGCAGCGCGTATTTGATCGCCCGTTCGCTCTTCAGGTACTGGTCCACCGGGTCGACGAAGCTGACCCCGAAGGCGCGTCCCTGGAAGCCGGCGCAGTTCTGGATGTTGATGCAGCGGGTCAGGGCCTCTTCGAGGTTGGTGGAGAAGAACGAGGTCTGCCATTGCGCCTTGAAGCCCGTGGCGTCGATCTCGCGGCTGTTGGGCAGGTAGTTGCCGACGAAGCTGGGGTGCGGCCAGTTGGCGGCGAGGGTCACGTGGCTGCTGCGTCCCACCGGCAGCACATGCAGTTGCCCGGTGCCTTGCAGGTTGAGGTCGAAGGCATAGGCCATGTTCATCTCGGCCTTGCTGTCGAGGTTGTCGACCACGGCATGCACGCCACCGCCCAGCCAGTCGAGCTTGCTGCCGGCCGCGAAATCCAGGGTGCGGTCATCGAGCTTCAGTTGCAGGCCGTTCTGGATGCCGCGGATATCACTGATGCCAACGGCGATGAACGGGGTTTCGAAGCGGTAGTCGTCCAGATCGCTGGTGATGCCCCAGTTGGCCGGGATCTTGAACCGCCCGCTGATCCGACTCTGGGCATGGAACAACCGCGCTTCGTAGATGCCCCGGGAGCGCAGCTCGGTGCTGGCAGTGCCATCGAGGACGAAGCTGTCTGGGAGAAACGCCAGGTAGCTCTTGCGGATCTGGGTTTCCTGGTAGCTCTTGCCGTCCTGCACCTTCCACACCCGCTCGTACTTGCTGTACGGCACCACCAGCAGCGGCCCGCTGATCTGCTGGGCGTGGCTGGAGCTCTGGGCGATATCCTCGACCACGCTGTCGCGCAGGGATTGGCGTTCGTCGATCAGGCCGCTGATCATCAGCAGGGGAATCAGCAGCACCATCACCAGCAAGGCGATGGTGCCGAGTTTCAGGCTCAGTGATTTGTTCATGCAAAGGGCTCCGCTTGAGAAGGAGCCCAGTCTGCTGGCGCTGTGTGGAGGCTTTCGGGAGCTTGTGTGGAGCTTGTGTGGGATTTTGCCGCGAGGAGGTCAGCCCAGGCGGCTGGCTGGCAGCCACAGGCGCACGCGCACGCCGTCCTCGACGTTGGCGATTTCCAGCGAGCCACCATGCAACTGCAGCACTTCCTCGACGAAGTTCAGGCCCAGGCCGGTACTTTTACGCCCGGTGCCGGGGCGCGGCAGGGAATAGAAGCGCTCGCTGAGGCGGCCCAGGGCGTAGTCCGGAATCGCCTCGCCCTGGTTGTACAGGCTAAGGGCCACGCGCTGCGCGTCGTGCTCCAGCTCGAACACCAGCAGACCGCCGGGCGGGGTGAAGTCGAGGGCGTTTTCCAGCAGGTTACCGATGGCCTGGCGCATCAGGAACGGCTCGCAGTACAGGCGCGCGGTCGTGGGAATACGCTGGCGCACCTGCAGCCCGGCGCTTTCGATACGCGGGCTGCGGGCCATCAGCAGCTCGTCGACCAGCGGTGCCACGGCCACTTGCTGCTGGTCCTCCAGACCCTGGCGCTGTTCGACCTGGGCCAGGCCGAGCAGGCGTTCGATCAACTGCTCCATACGCGCGCTTTCGCTTTCGATATTGCTGGCGAAGCGCTGGCGCTGCTCTTCCGACATCGGCCCCTGCAACAGCTCGCTGGCGCCACGTATGGCCGCCAGCGGGCTTTTCAGTTCGTGGGTCAGGGTGTGCACGTAGCGCTCGACGTAGTCCTTGCCTTCCAGTTGGGTGCGCATGCGTTCCACCGCGCCGGCCAGCATTGCCAGTTCGCCGCCGCGGTAGTGGGGCAGGGCGACCCGCTCGCCCTCGCTGACCGCCTGGGCATAGCGGGTCAGGCGGCGCAGCGAGCGCGCCAGCCACCAGGACAGCGCCGCCCCCACCAGCAGGCCGAGGACGATCAGGCTGGCGCCGAGGGTGACCAGGCGTTGCTCCGAGCGATCGATATAGGGCTTGAGCGACAGGTTGGGCTTGGCCACGGTGACCACGCCGATCAAGGTCTCGCCGTCGCGGATCGGCGCCGCCACATGCATCACCGAGGAGTCCGGATCGTTCGGGTTGCTGCGGGTCGAGCGGGCGCCGTACTCGCCGCGCAGGGTCAGGTAGACGTCGTTCCAGCGCGAGTAGTCCTGGCCCACCGCCTCGCCACTGGAATCGAGCAGGACGATGCCCTTGGCGTCGGTGACATAGATGCGGTGATTGACCTCGGTCTTGGCCAGGCCCCAGATCTGCGCATTGGGCCGGCGCTGGCCGTAGGCCTTGAGCAGTTGCGGCAGGTCGCTCTGGCCGAGGGTGCCGGCCTTGACCTGTTCACGCAGGATCTCCGCCAGCAGGTTGGCGGTGTCCACCAGGGTTTCCTCGGTGGACTGGCGCACCGCCGGGCGCACCTGCTCGCGCACCGTGTTGAGGACGAAATACGCGGTCAGCCCGACGAACAGGAAGTACACCAGGAAGATGCGGATGCCCAGGCGCATCAGCTGTGCGCCGGGTTGTAGCTGTAGCCGAGGCCGCGGTGGGTCTGGATCGGCTCGGCGTCGGCGGCGACCGTGCGCAGCTTGGCGCGCAGGCTCTTGATATGGCTGTCGATGGTGCGTTCGTAGCCGACGTCGGCAGCCACGCCCAGGGCATCCAGCAGTTGCTCGCGGCTGAAGACCCGCTCCGGTTGCTCCAGCAGGCATTGCAGCAGGCGGAATTCGTGGCGGGTCAGGCTGAGCAGCTGCTCGCGGTAATGGATCTGCATGCGCAGGGTGTCGAGGCGGAAGGGCGTGTCGGCCCGGACCTGGACCGGGGCTGCCGCTGGCGGCGCCATGCGCTTGAGGATGGCGCGCACCCTGGCGCTGACTTCCCGCGGGCTGAACGGTTTGACCACATAATCGTCGGCACCGATCTCCAGGCCCACCACCCGGTCGATCTCGCCGTTGCGGGCGCTGAGGAACATCACCGGCACCTCGCTGAAGCGCCGCAGTTGCCGGCAGGTCTCGAAGCCGCTGATGTCCGGCAGGCCGATATCGAGGATCACCAGGTCCGCCGGCTGCTGGCGCTGGCGTTCCAGGGCGAGCTGGCCGAGGCTGACCCACTCGGTGGTGTGGCCGTCGCCCTGGAGGGCGAAGACCAGGGTGTCGGCGATGGCCGCTTCGTCTTCAACGATGAGGATGTGGGGCATAGGGCAGTGACACGCAGCAAGTGACAAGCGGCAAGTGTAAAGCCAACTGATGGCACTTGCCGCTTGTCGCGTATTACTTGCCGCAGTCGGGCTTGCCGGCGGTGAAGCGGCGTGCCGGGTTGACCGCGGCGTTGAACTCGCGCAGGGCCTTGGCGCCGATCAGCAGCGGGTAGTTGAAGCTGCTGCGGTCGGTGAGGTTGACCTCGACGGTGCGCTTGACGTCGCCCAGGCACAGTTCCAGGTCGATCACCGGGCGGTGGGCCAGTTCGGCACCTTCCTCGTCTTCTTCGTCGGCGCGGTTTTTGATCTTGCTGATGCGCGCCAGCTTGTGTTCGTAGACCTTGTTGTCGGCATCCTTGGTGGCCAGGCGGAAGCGCACCCAGTCCTCGCCGTCACGGGTGAACTGCTCGATGTTCTTCGCCGACAGCGAAGCGGTGAGGGCGCCGGTGTCCATCTTGGCCTTGAAGGTCTGGCCGATATCGGCCACGCCGATGTACTCGTAGCGGCCATAGAGATCGGGTTCGGCGGCCATCACGGGCAGGGACAGCAGGCCGAGCAGGGCAAGTAGTGGTTTCAATGGAAAACTTCCTGTGAGCGGGACAGTGCTTAGACTGCCGTCGGGCTTCGGGTTCAGCAACAAACTGTAGAGAACACAATGTGAAACATTTGTCTGTGACCGTATGCCGGTGACGTTTGGTGTTCCTCACCCGGCTGCTTAAAATGGCCGACTGTTTTCCCACAATAAGAGTGGACTTATGCGTCGCCTGCTCACCGGCAGTTTCGTCACCCTGTTGCTGTTGCTCAACACCCTGGTCCTGATCGGGCCGCTGATGGTCTTTGCCTTGCTCAAGCTGGTTTTGCCTGGTCGCTACCGTGATTACGCGTCGTGGATGGTGATGTGGTTCGCCGAGACCTGGGCCGAGATCGACAAGCTGATCTTCTCCCTGTGCATCCCCACGGTGTGGGACGTGCGTGGCAATGCCAGCCTGCGTGCCGACACCTCCTACCTGTGCGTCAGCAACCACCAGACCTGGGTGGATATTCCGGCGCTGATCCAGGTGCTCAACCGCAAGATCCCGTTCTTCAAGTTCTTCCTGAAAAAGGAGCTGATCTGGGTGCCGTTGTTGGGCCTGGCCTGGTGGGCGCTGGATTACCCGTTCATGAAGCGCTACAGCAAGGCCTTCCTCGACAAGAATCCGCACCTCAAGGGCCAGGACCTGGAGATCACCAAGGCCGCCTGCGAGCTGTTCAAGCGCCAGTCGGTGACGGTGGTCAACTATCTGGAAGGCACCCGCTTCAGCGAGGCCAAGCGCGTCGCCCAGCAGTCGCCGTACCAGCACCTGCTCAAGCCCAAGGCGGGCGGCGTGGCCTTCGTCCTGGCGGCGCTGGGCGAGCAACTGGATGCGTTGCTGGACGTGACCATCGTCTATCCGGGCAACAAGGCGCCGGGCTTCTGGGACCTGGTCAGCGGCTCGATTCCGCGGGTGATCGTCGATATCGAAGTGCGCGAGCTGGACCCGGCGCTGTGGGCCGGCGACTACGAAACCGACCCGGCGGTGCGCCAGGCCGTGCAGGCCTGGGTCAACCAGCTGTGGCACGACAAGGACGCGCGTATCGAGCGCCTGCGCGGCGAATTAAACCGATGAGTGCGGCGTCGGGGCCAGCGGTGCCGTAGTGCCGCTGCCCCAGATGCCGGACAGGTTCTGCAGCAACGACCCGGCCACGCCCTGTTGGCCGAGGTATTCGAGGATCAGCGGAGCGAAGCGGCCGATCATACCGCTGTCCATGCCCAGGGCGCTGAAGGCGTTGCTCAGGTCGCCGGCGTTCTTCACATTGCCGCCCAGGGCATTGCTCAGGGCCGAGCCTTCGCCGTCCTTGCCGAGCAATTCGCCAAGCCCCGCCAGCCCGCCCAGGGCGTTCTCCCCGGAAAGCATGTCCAGGCCCGGCACGGCCTTGCTCAGTTGTTCATAGTCGCTGCCGCTCAGCTGGTTGCGCGCCAGGCCCAGCAGGGCGCCGGTGCCGCCGATGGCTTGTTCGGGAGTGACTTTCAACTCGCTGCCCAGGGTGTTGAGCAGATTGGCCGAGGCCTCCGGCACCTGGACCGGGGCCTTGTTCTGCTGGCCTTGCATGGTCGAGAGGGCATTGGCCGCGTCATTGAGGTTGAAGGCGTAGGCCGAAGTGGCTGCCAGGGCCACCAGGGTGACCAGCGCGAAACGTTTCATGGGGAGGGACCTCGTCAGCCGTAAAAGGCAGGGAAAACGAGGTGTTGGAGTGGCCCGGGAAGGTTTTGTTCCTTGCGTTCGGACATATAGCGAAGGCGTCACGGGCCGCGGGCAGGTATCGCGAATCGATCTTGAGACCTGACATTTTTGTCAGTAGCAAGGGGCTAGTCAGGCTCGGCAAGCTAAAGGCTCCATTATCGAGTAACGGAGTACTTGTCATGCGTATGTCGAGTTTTGCCATAGCCTTTGTCCTGGTCTCGATCACTGGTGTTGCGGGTGCGGCGACCTGCCCCGAACCGGGTGCGATCAAACAGAGCCTCCCTGTCGTAAAGGCGGGCGAAAGTCCTGAGCCGGGGGTGGTTTATTCCGTTGACCAGACCCAGTGGAAAGGTGAGAACCCGATGGGGGACTTGAGCGATGACTTGAAGAGCTACAAGTTCGATAGCGCGAAGGTCTCGGACAAATCCGTCGTCTGCCGTTACATCGGTGGTGACAGCGGCTTCGTCAGCATCTCCCTGCAGGGTGCGAAAGCGCCGGATGGCAGCGGCTGGAAGGACAGCACCTGTTCCGGCACCAACGTCTCCAGTTGCGCCTTCAAATAACGCTCGACTCTCGTGGTTCCGGTCCATGAGCCGGAACCACATCACCGCACCAGGCCGCGAAACCCATACCACGCCGGCAACCCCAACCCGATCCAGGCCAGGGCATCCCACCAGCCATCGCCGAGCAGCGCGGCGAACAACCCCGCCGCCCCGAGCACACCGATCAGCAGCGGCATGCCGAAGATCTTCCAGTTCATCGACCGGCCTCCTTCGCTGTGCGCCGACGCACCCACCAGAGATATAGGCCGCTGCCCAGCACGATGATGGTCAGCACATCCAGCGCCGCCCAGAGGATCTGCATCGGCCGGCCGCCGTAGTCGCCGAAGTGCAGCGGCGCCGACAGGCCCATGGCGTCCATGTACCACGGCCGCTCGCCGACGGCGGTGACCTGCAGGTTGCTGGCATCGATCAGTACCGGCGTCAGCAGGTGCGAGGTCAAGTGCGTGCTGCCCTTCATGAACACCGCGTAGTGATGCTCGCTGGAGAAGCGCGTGCCGGGGAAGGCGATGAAGTCCGGCTGCATGCCCGGTGCGGCCTCGGCAGCGATATCCAGCAGCCGGCTGGCCGGGGCCAGTTCGGTCAATGGCGGTGCATCGTGGTACGGCGCGACCATCGCCGTCAGGCTTTCATTGCGCCAGGCGGCGATCACCAGGTCGGACAGCGCGCTGATCACCCCGGTGACCCCGACCACCAGGGCCCAGGTCAGGGTGACGATGCCGATCAGGTTGTGCAGGTCGAGCCAGCGCAGGCGCCGCGACTTGTCATGGCGCACCGTGGCGAAGTCCAGACGGCGCATGAACGGGGCATACAGCACCACCCCGGAAATGATCGCGACGATGAACAACACCCCCATGAACGCCAGCAGCAGTTTGCCCGGCAGCCCGGCGAACATGTCCACGTGCAGGCGCAGCATGACCATCATGAAGCCGCCGTTGGCCGACGGCATCTCCACCGCCTCGCCGGTCCGGGCGTCGAGCATGAAGGTGTGCGACGAGTTCGGCTCGGTGCCAGCGGTGGCGGCCATGATCGCCACCACGCCGTTGCTGTCGTCCTCGTCCCAACCGAAGTACTGCATCACTTCGCCGGGACGATGAGCCTGGGCCTTCAGTACCAGCTGCTGGAGGTCCAGCTTCGGCGTGTCGGCGGGCATGACCTTCAGCTCGGGAGCATCGCCGAGCAGGTGGTCGATCTCGTGGTGGAAGATCAGGGGCAGCCCCGTTACTGCCAGGAGCAGCAGGAACAGGGTGCAGATCAGGCTGGTCCAGGTGTGGATCGAGGACCAGCGGCGGATGGTCTTGGCTTGCATGGTTTGGCTAACCGTCAGGTGATAGGCCGGACAGGTCTGATGCCTGTTTTACGGCCTGCTCGCTCTCTGTTGTGGGAGCGAGCTTGCTCGCGAAGGGCCGCAAGGCCCAATGGGCTTGCTTAGAACTCCAGCTGAGCCGAGAACTGGACGGTACGCGGATCACCCAGGTAGAAGCTGTTCAGCCAGTACTCCTTGTTGCCCAGGTTGGCGACGTTGAGACGGAAAGTCACGTCGTTATCGGCTACATGGGTCTTGTAGCGTGCACCGGCATCGAAAGTGGTGAACGACGGCAGGCTTTCGTGGTTGGCCTCGTCGGCGTACTGCTTGCCGGTGTAATAGGCACCGCCGGTCAAGGCCAGGCCAGGTACGGCATCCAGGTCGTATTCGGCGTACACCTTGGCCAACTGCTTGGCGACGTTGGTCGGGGCATTGCCTTCGTTGGCGGTAACGGCGGTTTTCTTCACCTTCGGATCCAGCAGGGTAATGCCGCCGACAACGGTCAGTTCAGGCACGACCTTGCCGGTTACGCTGAACTCCATGCCGTTGTTTTCCTGGCGGCCATCCTGGGTGTAGTAGCCCAGGCTGTTCTTGTAGTTGTTCGGCTTGTCGATATTGAAGAAGGCCAGGGTGAACAGGGTCTCGCCAACAGTTGCCTTGGCGCCGATCTCGTATTGTTCGCTGACCTGCGGCGGCAGAATCTGGCCGGCGTTGACGCCATCGTTCGGTACGGTCCCACCGGATTGCAGACCTTCGATGTAGGTGGCGTAGGTGGTCAGCCAAGGTACCGGCTTGTAGATGAGCGAGATGTTCGGCGACGTCTTGGTCTTGTTGTACCTGGTCTCGGTTTCCGGTGTGCCGAAGGCCTTGGCATAGACGAACTCGTTGGCGTAGCTCTTGATCTGGGTGTGGGTTACGCCAAGGATGGTCGACCATTGCTCGTTGAAGGTGATGATGTCGCCGAGCAGGAAGTTGTTGGTTTCCGAGCTGTTGGCCAGACGCTGGTCACCATGGCCGATGGAATAGGACGGCTTGTCGACCTGCGGGCGCTGGTCCAGCGGAATCTCGCCGACAGGCGAGGTGTACTGCGGGCCTGGATAGGGAATGTGGTCTTCGTACTGTTTCACCCGGCTGGTGTTGCCCTGGTAACCGACGGTGAGCTTGTGGCCCAGCGGCCCGGTTGCGAATGCCGCGTCCAGGAACAGCGAGCCGGATTTTTCCTCTGTTTCGATCGGTGCGAAGGCATACAGCGGCTGGCTGTACCTACCGGTTGTGGAAATGGTCGGCCCGGTGTAGGTGAACTCGTCGGTGTACTGCTGGGCAGCGAAGGCCGCGCGCAGGGTGAAGGTGTCGTTCAGGCGCCAGTTGGCACGCACGCCAGCCTTGTCGGTTTCGTTATCGGAGAAGGACCATTTCTGGCTGTACAGCTTGTCGTTCTTCAGTGACGAGGCATCAGGCCGCTCGGCGCCCGGATAGACGTACCAGTAGCTGCTCAGGCCGCGCACTTCGTTCTTGCGATGGGAAGCGTCGAACTGGATCTGCAGGTCGTCGTTGACGTTCCAGTCCAGCGCCGCGCTGATCATCTCGCGGCGGTGCTTTTGCAGGTCGATTGCGGTTTCGCCGTCCTGGGTCAGTACGTTCAGGCGATAGGCGAAGACGCCGGCGTCATCGATCTTGCCGCCGAAGTCGCCATGCATGTAGTAGTTCTCGCCACCGGCATTACCCAGGGTGACGCTGTTGTAGCGTTCGTAGGTCGGGCGCTTGAGCACGTAGTTCACCAGGCCGCCGGGAGTGGCCGGGCCATAGAGGAAACCGGTCAGGCCGGTGATGATTTCCAGTTGTTCGGTGTCTTCGATGAAGTTGCCGGCATCGGCACCGTTGGTGAAGCGCAGGCCGTCATTGGCGATGTTCATGTTGCCCGAACCGCTGAAGCCGCGGATGGCCACGGCACTGGCGTAACCCGCTGCACGCGGTCCGTACAGTTGGGTTGCCGGGTTGCGCTTGAACACGTCGTCGAGGCTGGTGGTCTGGGTGTTTTTCAAAAACTCCTGGGACACCACGCTCATGGAGTAAGGCGTGTCCTGAAGCTTCATGCCGCCGAGGGCGCCGACGTTCTTCACGTTCTCTGCGCGATAGCCTGCGGCAGCGCTGCCATCGGCGCTGGTGACATTGGCGTTGATGTTGGTGCTGGGCAGGGCGAGAACCCCTTCTTCAACCGCGACCAGGCTGTAAGTCCCCGCACTGCTTTGTTGCAGTTGCAGACCCGTGCCGCGCAGCGCCTGTTCCAGGGCGACTACGCCGCTGTACTCTCCCTTCACCGGAGCCGAAGTCTTGCCACTGGCCAATGCCGGGTCCAGAGCCAGGGCGATGCCGGCCTGGCTGGCGATCTGGTTCAGGGTGCTGGCCAGGGGGGCGGCGGGCAGGTTGTAGCTGCGCTGGGTCTGTTCGGCGGCGATCAGCGGGGTGGCGGCCAGGGGCGCAGCGATGGCGATGGCCACGGCCAGCAGGCTGGGGCGCAGGAGGCTTTCGATTGAGCGGGTCATGCGGGTCCTCGACGGGAATTTTGTGCTAACTAGCCTCCATGCCGAGCGAGAAACAGAAAGTGATAGGGCTTAGTGAAAATATTTTTGATTTAGATTTCCATGGTGCTTTTGAAGGCCTCATCGCTGGCAAGCCAGCTCCCACAAGGTTCTCTGCCAGCCACAATATTTGTGCTCGGCGTGGACCTGTGGGAGCTGGCTTGCCAGCGATGAGGTCACCACCTACTTTTCGGCGCGAGCCACCACGGTCACCCACCACGGCGTACGCTGCTGCACCTGCACCGGCAGGGTCGGCAGCAGCGCCTGCAGCGCCAGGTCGGTGTCATGCAGCGGGAAGCTGCCGGTGATCCGCAGGTCGGCGACTTCAGGGGCGACGCCGAGATAACCGCTGCGATAGCGCCCCAGTTCCTCCACCAGGTCCGCCAGGCGCACGTTGTCCACCACCAGCATGCCGCGGGTCCAGGCATCGGCACCGACGCCGAGCTTGTCGACCCGGCCCAGGCGGTCGTGGCTGATCAGCACCTGCTGGCCTTCCTGGACCACCTGCTCGGCGCCACTGTCCTGCGGCTTGGCCGCTACCGCCGACTGCAATACGCCGAGGCGCGTGCCGCCGTCTTCCAGGCGGACCAGGAAGCGGGTGCCCAGCGCGCGCATGCGCCCATCATCGGTCACCACCACGAACGGCCGCTGGTCGTTGTCCTTGTGCCCGGTCTCGATGGAGATCTCGCCGTCATGCAGGACGATCAGGCGCTCCTTGGCGCTGAAGCGGATATCCACTGCGGAATGGGTGTTGAGGCTGATCAGGGTGCCGTCGTCCAGGCGCAGGCTGCGGGTTTCGCCGGTGCCGGTGCGCTGGTCGGCGAGCCAGTAGCCCAGTGGCTGATGCACATTGATCCAGCTGAGCAGGCCGCCCAGCAGCACCAGGCTGGCCAGCCCGCCGCCGAGCTTGCGCACGCGTTGGCGCAGGCCGACGCGGGATTGCTGCAAGGCCTTGCGCGCCGGGCCGGCGGCTGCGGCGAAACGCTGGTCGAGCATGCCCAGTTGCAGCCAGGCGCGGGCGTGTTCTTCGCTGGCGGCGTGCCAGCGTTCGAAGTCGGCGCGCTCTTGGGCGCTGCCGCTGCCGGTGTCGAAGCACAGTTGCCAGTTGATCGCGGCATCGAGGACCCGGGCCGAGACCGGCGCGCTGTTCATCCCGTTCATGTCGGCTCGCCGTACAGGGCGATGTAGCACTGGCGCATGCCCTGGGCCAGGTATTGGCGTACCCGGGGCACCGAGACACCGAGCTTCTCGGCGATCTCGCCGTGGCTCATGCCGTCCAGGCGGTTGTACAGGAAAGCCGCACGGGCCTTGCTCGACAGCTTGCCGAGCAGGCGGTCGATGGCCTTGAGGTCTTCGAGGATCAGGTGCAGGGCTTCCGGCGAGGGGTGCTCGGCTTCCGGAACGAGCAGCAGTTCTTCCAGGTAGGCCTGTTCCAGGGCGGTACGGCGGAAGTGGTCGAACAGCAGGCCCTTGGCCACGGCCATGAGGAACGCCCGCGGCTGGCGCGGCGCCGGCAGCTCGTCGCGGCCAAGCAGGCGGACGAAGGTGTCCTGGCTCAGGTCTTCGGCGCGCTCGGCACTGGCGAGGTTGCGGCGCAGCCAGGCAAGCAGCCAGCTACGGTGGTCGCGGTACAGTGCGCCAACCAGCTCGCTATGAGGGCTAGGTACGGACGACAAGGTGTTCCCCGGAAACGGAAGGTGTTAACTAACGAGAATTATTCGCGATTGTGTCAGAGCATGTGGCACTGTGCAATTAACGCTCATCGGATTGCTCGTCGGTTTTCCGGGAAAGGTATTACAGGCCGTGATGCTGCTGACGCTTGCGTCGCCATCCTGCCAGGCGTTGCTCCAGTTGGCGCGGGCTATCGAGCAACTGGCGGCGAGCCTGGCTGAACAGGATCAGCGCCAGTTCGGCGGTGACCTGGGCATCGGCGCTGGCGTTGTGGCGTTCCTCGACGTGCAGGCCGAAATGGGCGACCCAGTCGTCCAGGCCGGCATCGCGCAGCACCACGTCGGGGTTGAGCAGCGGTGCCAGTTCGGCGACGTCCATGAACGGGTGCTGCAGCTTGTAGCCGAGGCTGTCTTTCAGCGCGCGGCCGAGCATGCGCTGGTCGAAGCCGGCGTGGAACGCCAGCAGCGGGCTGTCGCCGATGAAGTCCATCAGGTCCAGCAGCGCCTCCACCGGATCGCAGCCGGCGGCGATGGCGCTCGGCGCCAGGCCGTGGATCAGTACGCTGGGCGCCAGCTTGTGGTCGTGGCGGTGCAGGGTGCGTTCGAACTGCTGGCTGAAGTCGATGGCGCCATCCTCGATCACCACTGCGCCGATCGACAGCACCTGGTCGCGGTTGACGTTGAGGCCGCTGGTTTCCAGGTCCAGCACGACCCAGCGCTGCTGGCGCAGGCTCAGGTCGCCGAGCAACGGGGCGCCGGGCAGTTGCGCCAGGCGCTCGCGCTGCGGGTCTTCCAGGGTGGGTTGGCTGGGACGCAGCCAGGCAAACAGACTCATGACGGATGGCTCATAACTGATAACGCAAGGCCAGGCTGCTTTGCAGGCGCTGGGCCTGGCGCAGGGATTCGCGCAGGATGCGCCGGTCCAGGTCGTTGAGGTCGTCCGGGTCGACGCGGTTGGAGTAGGGCAGGTTGTGCCGGCTCTGGATCTGATGCTGCTGCATGCGGGTCTGCTGGATGAAGTGGTAGGCCTCCTCGAAAGCGCCGCCGTCCAGCGGGTTGATGACTTCCTTTTCCACCAGCTGGCGCAGGCGTTCCAGGGTGTTGTTGGCGCTGACCCCATTGGCCAGGGCCAGCAACCGCGCACCGTCGACGAAGGGGGTCAGGCCCTGGACCTTGAGGTCGAGGGTCGCCGCCTTGTCGTTGCCGCTGCGGGTCAGGACGAACTCGCGGAAACGCCCCACCGGCGGTTTCTGGCGCAGCGCGTTCTCGGCCATCATGCGTTGGAACAGGCGGTTGTCGGCGACCTGTTCGAGGATGCCCTGGCGCAGTTGCTCGCAGCCACGGTCATCGCCCCAGACCACCCGCAGGTCGAAATAGATGCTTGAGGCCAGCAGGTTTTCCGGGGTCGCCTCGCGGATGAAGGCGGAGAAGCGCCGCGCCCATTCGCTGCGCGACAGGCACAGCTCGGGATTGCTGGCCATGATGTTGCCCTTGCACAGGCTGAAGCCGCACTGCGCCAGGCCCTGGTTGATGTGCTGGGCCAGGGGCAGCAGGCGACCGCGGATCTCGGCGGCTTCCACCGCGTCCTTGGCTTCGAAGAGGATGCCGTTGTCCTGGTCGGTGTGCAGGGTCTGCTCGCGGCGGCCTTCGCTGCCGAAGCACAGCCAGGTGAAGGGCACGCCGGGGTCGCCCTTTTCCGCCAGTGCCAGCTCGATTACCCGGCATACGGTGTGGTCGTTGAGCAGGGTGATGATGTGGGTGATCTGGGTCGACGAGGCGCCATGGGCGAGCATGCGCTCCACCAGCTGGCCGATCTCGCCGCGCAGCGCCACCAGATTTTCCAGGCGCGCGGCGCTGCGGATGGTGCGGGCCAGGTGGACCAGGTCGACCCGTTGCAGGGAAAACAGGTCGCGCTCGGAGACCACGCCACACAGGCGCCGGTCTTCCACCAGGCAGACGTGGGCGATATGCCGCTCGGTCATGGCGATGGCGGCGTCGAAGGCGCTGGCCTGGGGCGTGAGGTAGAAGGGCGAGGCGGTCATGTGGCCGGAGACGGCGGCGTCGAAATCGGTATCGGCCCGGGCCACGACCTGGCGCAGGTCGCGCAGGGTGAAGATGCCCACCGGGAAGCGCTGTTCATCGACGATGACGATGCTGCCGACCTGGGTCTCGTCCATCATCCGCACCGCTTCACGCAGGCTGGTCTGCGGTGTGCAGACCACAGGGTGACGCATCGCCAGCTCGCCGAGGCGGGTGTTCAGCGAATACTGGTTGCCGAGGGTTTCCACGGCACGGCGCTGGACCTGTTGGTTGACCTGGTCGAGCAGGCTGCTGACCCCGCGCAGGGAAAAATCCCGAAACACATCGGACAGGGCAAACAGGCGGATGAAGGCGGCCTTGTTCAGTTGCAGGCAGAAGGTGTCCTCGCCGGCAATATGTTCGGTGCGGGTGGCCCGCTCGCCCAGCAAGGCCGCCAGGGGGAAGCATTCGCCGCGGGTGATTTCGAAGGTGGTTTCGGTGTCGCCCTTGACCACATGGGTGCGTTCGCCGACTACGCGGCCCTGCTTGACGATGAAGAAGTGCTCGACGGGCCCGTCGGCGGGTTTGATGATGCTGTCGCCGGCGGCATAGAAGCGCAGTTGGCACTGTTCCACCAGGTACGCCAGGTGGGCGTTCTCCATCTGGTTGAACGGCGGGAAACGTTGCAGGAACTGCATGGTCCCTTGGATGTTCTGCATTACCGCGGTTTTACCGGCCTGGTCGAACGCGTCCATTTTGCTCATCAGCGGCACCGTCTTGGGGTCTCGTGCAGCGAAACCGATTGTTGTTATTGCCCCCATGGTCGGTCGCGGGCACCCCGGTGCCCATTGGACGTAAGTCTATAAAGAGGCAGGCTGCCAGCCGCCCGACGAAATGCAGGTTGCAAGCGCTTTGATTGCAGTCTGAAATTGATTTAGCGAGCCCTTTGCGTGCTCCGGAACGATGAGATGCCCATGCCTGACCACGACGATTTATTGAGCGATGCCGAGCGCGAGGCTCTTGCGGAACTGACCGCGCCGCCGCCTCGGCCGCTGAAAGTGCTGATCGTCGACGATGACGAGGACGCCAGTGAACTGCTTGCCCAATACCTCGATGCCGAGGGAATCGAGTGCGTGGCCCTGACCAATGCCCGTGAAGCCTTGCAGACCATCCTGCAGGACCGGCGTATCGGGTTGTTGATCACCGATCTGCGCATGGGGCCGTTCGATGGCCTGGAGCTGATTGGCAAGGTGCGCGGATCGGAGCGGGCGGAGTTGCCGATCATCATCATTTCCGGCGATGCCGAAGTGCAGGATGCGATCACGGCGATGCATTTGAGCGTGGTGGATTTCCTGCTCAAGCCGATCGATGTGGGGAAATTGATGGAGTTGGTGCGGCGGGAACTGGGGATCAGCTGAGGGGGTTGTTGCTGCTGAGGGCCTCATCGCCGGCAACGCCGGCTCCCACAGGTTCAGCGGTGCACGCGATCCTTGTGGGAGCCGGCGTTGCCGGCGATAGGGCCAGCCCAGGCAACATCATTGCTTGGGCTGTACATCAGTTACAGGCCGTTACGCGCCTTGTACTCGCGACGACGACGATGCAGCACCGGCTCGGTGTAGCCGTTCGGCTGCTTGGCGCCTTCGACCACCAGCTCGACCGCCGCCTGGAAGGCGATGTTGCTGTCGAAATCCGGGGCCATCGGGCGGTACAGCGGGTCGTTGGCGTTCTGCTTGTCCACCACCGGCGCCATGCGCTTCAGGCCTTCCACCACCTGGGCTTCAGTGACCACGCCATGGCGCAGCCAGTTGGCCAGCAACTGGGCGGAGATGCGCAGGGTGGCGCGGTCTTCCATCAGGCCGACGTCGTTGATGTCCGGCACCTTCGAACAACCCACGCCCTGGTCGATCCAGCGCACGACGTAGCCAAGGATGCCCTGGGCGTTGTTGTCGAGCTCGTTGCGGATCTCCTCGGCGGACCAGTTGGTGTCCGGTGCCAGCGGGATGGTCAGGATGTCGTCCACCGAGGCCGGGGCGCGCTTGGCCAGCTCGGCCTGGCGCTCCTTCACGTTGACCTTGTGGTAGTGCAGCACGTGCAGGGCAGCGGCGGTCGGCGACGGTACCCAGGCGGTGTTGGCACCGGCCAGCGGGTGGGCGATCTTCTGTTCCAGCATGTCGGCCATCAGGTCCGGCATGGCCCACATGCCCTTGCCGATCTGGGCGCGGCCTTGCAGGCCGGTGGCCAGGCCGATGTCGACGTTGGAGTTCTCGTAGGCGCCGATCCATTTCTGCGCCTTCATGGCACCCTTGCGCACCATCGCGCCGGCTTCCATGGAGGTGTGGATCTCGTCACCGGTACGGTCGAGGAAGCCGGTGTTGATGAACACCACGCGCTCGCTGGCAGCCTTGATGCAGGCCTTGAGGTTGACCGTGGTACGGCGCTCCTCGTCCATGATCCCGACTTTCAGGGTGTTGTGCGGCAGGCCGAGCATGTCTTCGATGCGGCCGAACAGCTCGTTGGTGAACGCCGCTTCTTCCGGGCCGTGCATCTTCGGCTTGACGATGTACACCGAACCCTTGCGGCTGTTCTTGCGCGAGGTGTTGCCGTTGAGGTTGTGCATCGCCGCGAGGTTGGTGACCAGGCCGTCGAGGATGCCCTCCGGCACTTCGTTGCCGTCCTTGTCGAGGATCGCGTCGATGGTCATCAGGTGACCGACGTTGCGCACGAACAGCAGCGAACGACCGTGCAGGGTGACAGTGCCACCGTTTGGCGCGGTGTATTCGCGGTCCGGGTTCATGGTGCGGGTGAAGGTCTGGCCGTTCTTGCTTACGCTTTCCGCCAGGTCGCCCTTCATCAGGCCCAGCCAGTTGCGGTAGACCACGACCTTGTCGTCGGCGTCCACGGCAGCGACCGAGTCTTCGCAGTCCATGATGGTGGTCAGTGCGGCTTCGACCAGGATGTCCTTCACGCCGGCGGCGTCGGTCTGGCCGACCGGGGTGGTGGCGTCGATCTGGATTTCGAAGTGCAGGTCGTTGTGCTTGAGCAGGATGCCGGTCGGCTCGGAAGCCTGGCCCTGGAAGCCGATCAGTTGCGCATCGTCACGCAGGCCGCTGTTGCTGCCGCCCTTGAGCGCGACGATCAGCTTGCCGCCTTCGATGCTGTAGCGGGTGGCGTCGACGTGGGAGCCGGCGGCCAGTGGTGCGGACTCGTCGAGGAAGGCGCGGGCGAAGGCGATGACCTTGTCGCCGCGGACCTTGTTGTAGCCCTTGCCCTTTTCGGCGCCGCCTTCTTCGCTGATGGCGTCGGTGCCGTACAGCGCGTCATACAGCGAGCCCCAGCGGGCGTTCGAGGCGTTCAGGGCGAAGCGGGCGTTCATTACCGGAACCACCAGCTGCGGGCCTGCCATGACGGCGATTTCTTCATCGACGTTCTGGGTGGACACCTGGAAATCCGTCGCTTCTGGCAGCAGATAACCAATTTCCTGGAGGAAAGTCTTGTAGGCTGCGGCGTCATGGGCCTGGCCTTTGCGCGCCTGGTGCCAGGCATCGATCTGCGCTTGCAGGGTGTCGCGTTTGCTCAGCAGGGCTTTGTTCTTTGGAGCGAGGTCGTTGATGATCTTTTCCGCACCTGCCCAGAATTTCTCGGCGCTGACGCCGGTTCCGGGAATGGCTTCGTTGTTCACGAAGTCGAACAGGACTTTGGCGACCTGAAGGCCACCGACTTGAACGTGTTCAGTCATTGCTTGCCTCACTCTGCTCAGCTATATCGCTTTTCTATTTATGCCTTGCGCGCTTCTCTAAACACGGCACCGAAGCTGCCCTCGCGGACGACTGGATGCGGCCCGCCAGGCTGGCTGGAGGGCGGTTGCGCATTTTCACAGGCGCTTGGCAGACATCGATCGGAACGTTTTGTAGTCCACGCCGCGGCATACTACATGATGCGCTGCGCATGTGAAAATTAGACTAAATACGTCGTTCTGCGACCGCTTGGTCGCATGGGGTCACGCTGGGAGGGCATATGTTCGCAAAAAACGTGTGGATTGTTCCAGATAAATCTTAAAACAGTACACGATTTGATTTTCCCGTCCCCTGCGGCAGGTTGCCGCGCCTTGCCTATACTTTCCCGACGTCCCGCTGCCTCGGGCGTTTCCACGGGTATTCCAGCAGAGGGTCGTCCGCGTGAATCATCTTGTCTTAACCGTCATTGCCGCCGACAAGGCCGGCCAGGTCGAGCGTATCGCCCAAACCATCGCCGAGCATAACGGCAACTGGCTGGAAAGCCGCATGTCACGCATGGCCGGGCAGTTTGCCGGGATCCTGCGCATCGCCGTGCCGGCGGAATCCCATGATGAACTGGTCGATGCCCTGCAGGCCTTGGGCGAGCGCGGTATCCGCGTGCTGATCGCGGAAAGCGGGATCGAGCCATCCTGCTCCTGGAAGCCGATTGCCATGAGCCTGGTGGGCAATGATAGACCCGGGATCGTCCGCGACATCACCCGCCTGCTGGCCGAGCAGGGGGTCAACGTCGAGCGCCTGAGTACCGATGTGCGTCCTGCACCGATGAGCAGCGAGCCGCTGTTCCACGCCGAGGCCTTGCTGGCGGTGCCGCTGACGCTCGCCCTGGACAGCCTGCAAGGGCGCCTCGAAGAACTGGCCGATGACCTGATGGTGGAGCTGGAACTGCGCCCTGAGGAGTAGTTATCCCCAACCCACTTATCCCGTTTTCACGGGGATCGCCCTGTGGATAAGCTGGGGGCTCCGCCTTGCAGGCCACGCGGATCAAGGCGTTGCCAGGATTGAGCAAAAAATCGCCAGAAATCAGAGCCTTGTGCACAAAGCGCGGGGATGAGGGTGTGGATAACCTTTGGAGATATCGCTACAGGCCACGAACTGCGTGGCCTGTAGCGTTTTGATCGTTTTTTGATCAGGCGCGTTTGCGCAAGCTCAGCCAGGCATCGACGCTATACAGGGCCAGACCGGCCCAGATGAACATGAACGCGATCAACTGGCTGCTCGACAGATGCTCGTCGAACAGCAGGACCGCCTGCAGCAGCACCAGGGTCGGCGCCAGGTACTGCAGGAAGCCCAGGGTGGTGTAGGGCAGGTGGCGGGCGGCGGCGTTGAAGCTCACCAGCGGCACCAGGGTCACCGGCCCGGCAGCCATCAGCCACAGCGCCTGGGTGGTGGTGTAGAACTCCGGCTGGGCGCTGTTGGCCATGGGGTTGAGCAGCAGCCAGCCGATGGCGATCGGCACCAGCATCCAGGTTTCCACTACCAGACCGGGCAGGGCCGCTACAGGCGCCTGCTTGCGGATCAGGCCATAGAAACCAAAGCTCAGGGCCAGGGCCAGCGATATCCAGGGCAGGCTGCCCACCTGCCACACCTGCTGCGCCACGCCCAGCGCCGCCAGGCCCACCGCGACCCATTGCAGGCGGCGCAGGCGCTCGCCGAGCAGGAGCATGCCCAGCAGCACGTTGACCAGCGGGTTGATGTAGTAACCGAGGCTGGCTTCGAGCATGCGGCCGTTGTTCACCGCCCATACGTAGGTCAGCCAGTTGAAGGCGATCAGCGAGCCGCTCAGGGCCAGGATCGCCAGGCGCCGCGGGTTGTCGCGCAGTTCGCGCCACCAGCCCGGGTGTTTCCAGAACAGCAGCAACAGTGAGCCGAACAGCGCCGACCAGAGCACCCGGTGGACGATGATTTCCACCGCCGGAACGCTTTGCAGCAGCTTGAAGTAGATAGGGAACAGGCCCCAGATGATGTAGGCGGTCAGGCCGAGGATGTACCCGCGACGCGGGTTGGCGGCAGTCATTGTGGATCCTTGCTTAGCTAGCTAAATGCGCGGCTATTGTAGACAGGCGGGTTGCCGCTTCTAGAACAATTTCAGGGGCTCTTCGTCCAGCGCCGCGCACTGTTCGCGCAGCGCGAGGATCTGGTCGCCCCAGTAACGCTCCTGGCCGAACCAGGGGAAGCTGCGCGGGAACGCCGGATCGTCCCAGCGCCGCGCCAGCCAGGCGCTGTAGTGCAGCAGGCGCAGGCCGCGCAGGGGCTCGATCAGGGCCAGTTCGCGCGGGTCGAAGTCGTGGAATTCGTTGTAGCCGTCCATCAGTTCGGCCAACTGGCCGAGGCGCTCTTCGCGGCTGCCGGCGAGCATCATCCACAGGTCCTGCACCGCCGGGCCCATGCGGCAGTCGTCGAGGTCGACGATATGGAACACCTCGTCGCGGCACATCAGGTTGCCCGGGTGGCAGTCGCCGTGCAGGCGGATCTGCTGGTGCGGCGTGCGGGCGTAGATGGTTTCGATGCGTTTGAGCAGGTCGCGGGCCACGGATTCGAAGGCGGGCAGCAGGCTCTTCGGTACGAACTCGCCTTCGAGCAGGGTAGCGAGCGAGGCGTGGCCGAAGTTATCCACTGCCAGGCTTTCCCGCTCGGCGAACGGACGGCTGGCGCCGACGGCGTGCAGGCGGCCGAGCAACTGGCCGAGGCGGTACAACTGGTCGAGATTGCCCGGCTCTGGCGCGCGGCCACCACGGCGGGGGAACAGGGCGAAGCGGAAGCCGGCGTGTTCGAACAGGGTCTTGCCGTTATGCAGCAGTGGCGCGACCACCGGCACTTCGCACTCGGCCAGCTCGGCGGTGAAGGCGTGTTCTTCGAGGATGGCGGCATCGCTCCAGCGACCGGGGCGATAGAACTTGGCGATCACCGGCTCGGCGTCTTCGATGCCGACCTGGTAGACGCGGTTTTCGTAGCTGTTGAGCGCCAGGACCCGGGCATCGCTGAGCAGGTCCTGGCTTTCGATGGCGTCCAGGACCAGGTCGGGGGTGAGGGTGTCGAAGGGGTGGGACATGCGCGACTCCGGCTGTGCGGCAAGAAAAGAGCCGCATCGATTCGGCATGGTAACCCAGGGGGTGATTGCTGGAGAGGTCCAATTTCCAAGGCTTGTGGGGGATTTGATGGCCCCATCGCCGGCAACGCCGGCTCCCAGAGGGGCCGGCGGCGGATGCGATCCCTGTGGGAGCCGGCGATGCCGGCGATAGGGCCATCAAGTCAGGCGCCGATGATCCCGCCATCCTCCCGGGTGATCGCCATCACCGACGACCGCGGCTTGCCATTGGGCAAGTGCTCGGGGAAGGTCGAGCCGCCGGTTTCCCCCGGGTGCTGGATGCCGACGAACAGGGTCTTCTGGTCCGGGGCGAAGGCGATGCCGGTCACTTCGCAAGCCACCGGGCCGACCATGAAGCGGCGGATCTCGCCAGTCGCCGGGTCGGCGCAGAGCATCTGGTTGTTGCCCATGCCGGCGAAGTCCCCGGCGTTGCTGTAGTCGCCATCGGTGAGGATCCACAGGCGGCCGTCAGGGTCGAAGCCGAGGCCGTCCGGGCTGTTGAACATGTTCTGCGCGGTGACATTGGCCGAGCCGCCCTTGGCCGCGCCCGGATGCACTTCGGGATTGCCGGCGACGACGAACAGGTCCCAGTCGAAGGTCATCGAGCCGTGATCGTCGCCCGTCTCGCGCCAGCGCAGGATCTGCCCGTAGACGTTCTTCTCCCGTGGGTTCGGCCCGCCCACCGGCTGGCCTTCCTCGCCGCGTTTGACGTTGTTGGTCAGGGTGCAATAGACCTGGCCGTCCTTGGGGCTGACCACGATCCACTCCGGACGGTCCATGCGCGTGGCTTTCAGCAGGCTGGCCGCCAGGCGCGCGTGGATCAGCACCTGGGCCTGGTTGGCGAAGCCGGCGGCGGCGTTGAGGCCGTTCTTGCCGTGGCTCAGTTCCAGCCACTGGCCCTTGCCCTTGGGATGGTCCGGATTGCCGTCGCCATCGTCGAAGCGCGCCACGTACAGGGTGCCGTGGTCGAGCAGGTTGCGGTTGGCGGTGGGGTTCTTGTGGTCGATGCGCTCGCGGCTGACGAACTTGTAGATGAACTCGCCGCGTTCGTCGTCGCCCATGTAGACCACGGCGCGGCCGTCACGGGTTTCGCCGAGGGCGGCGTTCTCGTGCTTGAAGCGGCCGAGGGCGGTGCGTTTGATCGGCGTGGATTTCGGATCGAATGGATCGATCTCCACCACCCAGCCGTGGCGGTTCAATTCGTTGGGGTTCTTCGCCAGGTCGAAGCGCGGATCGTGCAGGTGCCAGCCGACTTCCTTGCCCGTCACCGAGGCGCCGTAGCGTTTCTGCCCGGCATCGAAGGCCTGTTGCGCGTCGCTGCTGCCGAAGCAGTCGGTGAAGTTCTCTTCGCAGGTCAGGTAGGTGCCCCATGGGGTCTTGCCGTTGGCGCAGTTCTGGAAGGTGCCGAGCACCTTGCTACCGCTGTTGTCGGCGGCGGTACGCAGCCAGGCATCGCCGGCGGCCGGGCCGCTGAGGCGGATCGGCGTGTTGCCGTGGATGCGCCGGTTGTATTTCGAGCCCTGGACGAACTGCCACTGGCCGTTCTTGCGCTGCACTTCGATCACCGACACGCCTTCGGCGGCTTGCGCCTTGTGCACGTCTTCGGCGTTGGCCGGCTGGCCGCCATGATCGAACAGGTAGCGGTAGTTGGTGTACTCGTTGTTGATCGCCATGAGCGCCCGGTTGTCATCGCCGGGGAAGGGGAACAGGCTCATGCCGTCGTTGTTGTCGCCGAACTGGACTTCCTGGGCCTTGGCCGTGCCCTTGCCGGACGGGTCGAAGGCCGGCGAGTCGGCGTGCAGGGGCTGGCCCCAGCTGATCAGCACCGAAGCCTTGTAGCCCGGGGGCAGGCTGATGCCGTCGGCGGTGGATGAAGGAATGGCGCTAAAGCCGAGCAACGGGCTGCCGGCGGCGGCACTGACGCTGGCGGCCAGCACGCTGCGGCTCAGCAGGTTGCCACCGAGAAACAGCGCCGCTCCACACAAGGCGCCGGCACCGATGAAACGGCGACGGCTCAGTCCGACCAGGTGCTCGAGATCGGTCTGCTGGTTTTCTTCTAATAGGTTCATGACAGGCTTCCTGCGGTTTGTGGCAGTCACCTTAATCAGCCCCTATGACAGTTTTGTGGCCGGATTCAGACAGGTGTTCCGAGAAGAACGTAGGTCGGTAGGAATCGAACCTGTACGACGCTTCCGACGCCAAGGTCATGGGTGCGCAGCCATTCCGGCTCGGCAAAGGCACACAGGATCTGCCCGCTGCCCAGGCTCAGGCGCAGTTCGCTGGAGCCCTGCGGGTCGGGTTGCAGTTCGTCGATCGTCGCTTCCAGGCTGTTGCTGCCTGCGGGTACCGGAGCGTCGCGGGTCGCCAGTTCCAGCCAGCCGGCCTTGATCAGGGCGACCACGGCGGTGCCGATCTCCAGTTCCAGGCGATGGGTGCTGTCGTGGGTGATCTGCGCCTGGATGCGCAGGTCGCCGGCCAGGGTCAGTTCGATGGTGTCGTTACGGCCTTGCAGGTGGATCGCGCTGACCCGCCCATGCAACTGGTTGCGTGCGCTGGTGCGCAGCATCAGGCGGCCGAGCAGGTCGAGGTCGCTGCTGTCCTCGGCTTCTTCGAGGATCTGCGCCTGGAGGATTTGCAGACGCTGGTACAAACGCAGGACCCGCCGGCCTTCATCCGACAGACGGGCACCGCCGCCGCCCTTGCCACCGGTGCTGCGTTCCACCAGTGGTCGTGCGGCGAGGTTGTTGAGTTCGTCGATCGCATCCCAGGCGGCCTTGTAGCTGATGCCTGCGGCTTTCGCCGCGCGGGTGATGGAGCCTTGCTCATCAATGTGCTGCAACAAGGCGATACGTTGCGGACGACGGACGATGTGCTGGGACAGGGGCGTAGGCAAGGGCATGGGGTCGGGTACGAAAGCTGACGATGATCGGCAGGAAAGTGCCCGCCTGCCTGCGCCAAGTCAAGCACTGCCGGGCCGCGGGGTACGCGCCAGGCAGTAGACGTCGACCCGTGCTGCACCGGCGTCGCGTAGCAGACGGGCGAGGGTCTGGGCGGTGGCGCCGGTGGTCAGCACATCGTCCACCAGGGCCAGGTGCAGGCCGTCGATGGCGTCGGGACGGGTGATGGCGAAGGCATCCTTGAGATTGCGCCGGCGGGCGCGGGCGTCCAGTTCCTGCTGTGCCGGGGTGTCGCGGGGGCGGCTGAGCAAGCGGTCATCGCAGGGGATCGCCAGTTGCGCGGCAAGCCATGTGCCGAGCATCGCTGCCTGGTTGTAGCCACGCCGGCGCAGGCGCTGTGCCGACATGGGCACTGGCAACAGCAGCGCCGGGCGCGGCAGCCCTTCGGCGAATCGATGGACCAGGCGGTTGCCGAGCATCAGTGCCAGCAACCGACCCTGTGGCCACTGGCGCTGGTGCTTGAAGCGGGTGATCAGGGCGTCGATCGGAAAACCGTAGTGCCAGGGCGCTTCCACCGTCCTGAACGCCGGGCGTCGGCGTGCGCACAGGTCGCAGAGCATGCCGTTGATCGGCAAGGGCAGGGCACAGATGCGGCAATGTTCGTCGAGCCAGGGCAGTTCGCCTTCGCAGGCTGTGCAGATGGGATGGGCCTGCTCGGCGGGTTCATCGCACAGCAAGCATGATTGGTTGTTATTTAAGCAGATGTCGACCAGTGTTTTCTTGGTGAGTTGACAGCGCATGAGGCTTCCTTAACTATGCGGGCTATCCGTGAAGCGCTGGCGGGCAATCCGGTCCCGGCGCGCATACAAGCCTAAACAAGGAAACGCCCATGAGCGCCAGCACAACTGCAACGCTTCGTCACGACTGGTCCCTGGCCGAAGTCAAAGCCCTGTTCCAGCAGCCGTTCAATGACCTGCTGTTCCAGGCGCAGATCGTGCACCGTGCGCATTTCGACCCCAATCGCGTCCAGGTCTCGACCCTGCTGTCGATCAAGACCGGCGCCTGCCCGGAAGACTGCAAGTACTGCCCGCAGTCCGGCCACTACAACACCGGCCTGGACAAGCAGAAGCTGATGGAAGTGCAGAAAGTCCTGGAGGAAGCTGCCCGGGCCAAGGCCATCGGCTCCACCCGCTTCTGCATGGGCGCTGCGTGGAAACACCCGTCGGCCAAGGACATGCCCTACGTGCTGGAGATGGTCAAGGGCGTCAAGGCCATGGGCCTGGAGACCTGCATGACCCTCGGCAAGCTGAGCCAGGACCAGACCCTGGCCCTGGCCGATGCCGGCCTCGACTACTACAACCACAACCTCGATACCTCGCCGGAGTTCTACGGCAACATCATTACCACCCGCACCTACAGCGAGCGTCTTCAGACCCTGGCCTACGTGCGCGATGCCGGGATGAAGATCTGCTCCGGCGGCATCCTCGGCATGGGCGAGTCGCTGGACGACCGCGCCGGCCTGCTGATCCAGCTGGCCAACCTGCCGGAGCACCCGGAGTCGGTGCCGATCAACATGCTGGTCAAGGTCGCCGGCACGCCGCTGGAGAACGCCGAGGAGGTCGATCCGTTCGACTTCATCCGCATGCTGGCGGTGGCGCGGATCCTCATGCCGCAGTCCCATGTGCGCCTGTCCGCCGGTCGCGAGCAGATGAACGAGCAGATGCAGGCGCTGGCCTTCATGGCCGGGGCCAACTCGATCTTCTACGGCGAGAAGCTGCTGACCACCGCCAACCCGCAGGCCGACAAGGACATGCAACTGTTCGCCCGCCTCGGCATCAAGCCCGAAGCCCGCGAAGAGCACGCCGACGAGGTGCACCAGGCGGCCATCGAGCAGGCGCTGGTCGAGCAGAAGAGCAGCGAGCTGTTCTACAACGCCGCATCCGCCTGAGGTCTGCATGAGCTTCGATCTTCGCGCGCGCCTCGAACAGAGGCGCGCCGCCGAGCTGTACCGTCAGCGCCCGTTGCTGCAGAGCCCGCAGGGGCCGCAGGTGGTGGTGGACGGGCAGCCGCTGCTGGCCTTTTGCAGCAACGATTACCTGGGCCTGGCCAACCACCCCGAAGTGATCGCCGCCTGGCGTGCCGGCGCCGAGCGCTGGGGCGTGGGCGGCGGGGCGTCGCATCTGGTGGTGGGGCACAGTACGCCGCATCACCAGTTGGAAGAGGCCCTGGCCGAGTTCACCGGCCGGCCGCGGGCGCTGCTGTTCACCACCGGCTACATGGCCAACCTCGGCGCGGTTACCGCGCTGGTGGGGCAGGGCGACACCGTGTTGCAGGACCGCCTCAACCATGCCTCGTTGCTCGACGCCGGCCTGCTCAGTGGCGCGCGTTTCAATCGCTATCTGCACAACGACGCCGACAGCCTGGAGAACCGCCTGGCCAAGGCCGAGGGCAATACCCTGGTGGTCACCGACGGGGTGTTCAGCATGGACGGTGATATCGCCGACCTGCCGGAGCTGGTCAACCGCACCCGGGCCCGTGATGCCTGGCTGATGGTCGACGATGCCCATGGCTTCGGCACCCTGGGGCGCAACGGTGGTGGCGTGGCCGAGCACTTCGGTTTGAGCCTCGAAGAACTGCCCGTGCTGGTCGGCACCCTGGGCAAGGCCTTCGGTACGGCCGGGGCCTTCGTTGCCGGCAGCGAAGACCTGATCGAAAGCCTGGTGCAGTTCGCCCGTCCTTATATCTACACCACCAGCCAGCCCCCGGCGCTGGCCTGCGCGACCCTGAAAAGCCTGGCCCTGCTGCGCGACGAGCATTGGCGTCGCGAGCACCTGGCGGCGTTGATCGCCCAGTTCCGCGGTGGCGCCCAGGAAATCGGCCTGCAACTGATGGACAGCTTTACGCCGATCCAGCCGATCTTGATCGGCGATGCCGGGCGCGCGCTGCAACTGTCGCGCATGCTGCGCGAGCGTGGCCTGCTGGTGACCGCCATTCGTCCGCCCACGGTGCCCGCTGGTAGCGCCCGTCTGCGGGTGACCCTGACCGCAGCCCACAGCGCCGCGCAGGTCCAGCTATTGTTGAATGCATTGGCCGAGTGCTATCCGCTGCTGGAGCCTGTCGATGCGTAACCACCTGATTCTCCTGCCGGGCTGGGGCCTGGGCAGCGCCGCGCTGGAACCGCTGGCGGCCAGTCTGAGGGCACAGGATGCCGGACTCCGGGTCGAACTGGCGGCGCTGCCCGAACTGGTCAGCGATGACCCGCAGGCCTGGCTCGACGAACTCGACCGGCGCCTGCCCAAGGACACCTGGCTCGGCGGTTGGTCACTGGGCGGCATGCTCGCTGCCGAGCTGGCGGCCCGCCGTGGTGATCACTGCTGCGGCCTGCTGACCTTTGCCAGCAACCTCAGCTTCGTCGCCCGCCACGATTGGCCGGACGGCATGCCGCTGGACACCTTCGAAACCTTCGTCGACGGCTGTCGCAGCCACACCGCAGTGACCTTGAAGCGCTTCAAGTCGCTGTGCAGTGAGGGCGCGCAGGAGCCGCGCAGCCTGCTGCGACAACTGGGCATCGGCGTTCCGGATACCGACCCGGTGGTGCTGGTGAAAGGCCTGGAAGTCCTCGGTCGCCTGGACACCCGGGCGGCATTGCAGGCCTATGCCGGGCCGCAACTGCACCTGTTCGCCGGTGCCGACGAGCTGGTACCGGTCGAGGCCGCCCGGGCCCTGAGCGACTGGCTGCCGGATGTCGAAGTGGGCCTGGTCGAGGGCGCATCCCACGCCTTCATCCTCGAATATCCACAGGAGCTGGCGGCCAATATCAAGACCTTCCTGCATGAGAGTGGCGATGACTGATCTATCCCAACCGGGCCTGCCTGGCGCCTTGCCCGACAAGCGCCAGGTCGCGGCGTCGTTTTCCCGTGCCGCCGCCAGCTACGACAGCGTCGCCGAGCTGCAACGGGCGGTAGGTGGCCATCTGCTGGCGCAGTTGCCGGAGGATCTGGCGCCGCGTTGCTGGGTCGACCTGGGCAGTGGCACCGGGCATTTCAGCCGTCAGTTGCAACAGCGCTATGCCCAGGGACTCGGGGTGGCGGTGGATATTGCCGAAGGCATGCTGCGCCATGCCCGCGAAGCCGGTGGTGCGGACTATCACGTTGCCGGCGATGCCGAGCGCCTGCCGCTGCGCGAGGCGTGTGCCGGGCTGATGTTCTCCAGCCTCGCCGTGCAGTGGTGTGCGGATTTCCGGGCGGTACTGGCCGAGGCGCGGCGGGTGCTGCAACCGGGTGGCGTGCTGGCTTTCTCCAGCCTTTGCGTGGGCACCCTGCATGAACTGCGGGCCAGTTGGGAGGCGGTCGACGGGCTGGTGCACGTCAATCGCTTCCGCCGCTTCGAGGATTACCAGCGCTTGTGCGGCGACAGTGGCCTGGATGTACTCGATCTGCATGCACAGCCCCATGTGTTGCACTACCCTGATGTGCGCAGCCTGACCCATGAGCTCAAGGCCCTGGGTGCGCACAACCTCAATCCGGGTCGCCCTGCCGGGCTGACCGGACGCGCGCGGATGCAAGGGCTGCTGCAGGCCTACGAGCAGTTTCGCCAGCCGTCGGGCCTGCCGGCCACCTACCAGGTGGTCTACGGGGTATTGCGCAAGCCGCTGACAGAAGGGGAGTGAGATGACTGCGGCCTACTTCATCGCCGGAACCGACACCGATGTGGGCAAGACCACCATCGCTGCCGGCCTGCTGCATGCAGCACAGCAGGCCGGGCTGAGCACGCTGGGCGCCAAGCCGGTGGCCTCGGGCTGCGAGGTAACGCCCAAGGGGCTGCGCAACAGCGATGCCCTGGCATTGATGGCGCAGAGCACGCTGAAGCTGCCTTATGAGCGCATCAACCCTTTCGCCTTCGAACCGGCCATCGCTCCCCATCTGGCGGCGCGGGAGGCCGGGGTCGAACTCAGTGTGCAGAGTTTGCTCGGGCCGATGCGCGAGGTGCTGGCGCAGCAGGCGGACTTCACCCTGATCGAGGGGGCGGGTGGCTGGCGGGTGCCGTTGTCCCATCACGCCAATCTGTCCGACCTGGCCGTGGCCCTGAAGCTGCCGGTGATCCTGGTGGTGGGGGTGCGGCTGGGTTGCATCAATCATGCGCTGCTCAGTGCCGAGGCGATTGCCCGGGATGGCCTGCAACTGGCGGGCTGGGTGGCCAATATCGTCGATGCGCGGACCTCGCGCCTGGAAGAGAACCTCGCCAGCCTGGCCGAGCGCCTGCCGGCGCCGTGCCTGGGGCGGGTGCCGAAGCTGAAGATCGTCTCGGCGGAGGCCGTGGCGGAGCATTTGCAGATCGATCTTCTCGATTGAACGGATCTGGAAACTGGTGAACAACCCTGTGTGGGCTTGCCAGCGATGAGCATGGGTATCTACACAACTTCAGATCACCACAAAATGATGCGCGCCGCGTACTTGTGGGAGCGGCTGTTAGCCGCGATTGGGCGCGAAGCGGCCATAAAACCTGTGCCCTCGGTGTGTCAGGAAAACCTGGGACTCAAGTTTTACGACGGCTTCGCCGCCGATCGCGCGGTCCGGCGTCCCGGCTAACAGCCGCTCCCACAGGGTCCGTGTTGTACCTGATAGAGATGTGTAGATACCCATGCAGCGATGAGGCCGGCATTAGCAACGATGTTGTCAGGTCTGGCCCAATCGCTGGCAAGCCAGCTCCCACAGGGTTTTGTGTTGTTTCACTAGTGCCTCTCTATCGCAAGGCCCCAGGCCATTAGCCTTTTCAAAGGGCAATTTCCGCCCGTCTCTGCTTCAATAGGCCACTGTATTGCCATCCTCTTTCTGGAGTCTTTGAAATGGAAATCTCGGGCAGTTCCGCATTCTATGCCGGCCTGGGCGCCATTCAGGCCGGTCAGCAACGGGTCGACCAGGCCGCCAGCCAGATCGCCAACAACACTGTCGAGCGCGCCGCCACCAGCCAGTCCAGCGACTTCCAGGCCGAGCGCCTGCGTTCCGTAGACCGCAGCCAGCAGATGGACATGGCCACCGCCACCGTCGAGCAGGCCATGGGCAAGCATCAGGTCGAACTCGGTGTCAAAGTGGCCAAAGCATCGGACGAAATGCTCGGTACCCTGATCGACACCTACGCCTGAGGCGCGACGCTTCAGGCTTCATCTTTCCTCGATACCCTTTATTCATCAGCGCCTTGGCGATTTTGCCGGGCGTTCGGCTGCGTGTTTTCTACACTTTTTGTAGCGACTTCCTACAAACGGGGGATGACGGAAATGCCATCGGCGGGGTGCTTGACAAGTTTTCGGCTTAAACGTAAGTTTCAAACAACTGTTTGACCGGAAGCCGGCATGGGTTTGTACGAGAAGTGTCTGCGCGGCGATCAGGCAAGGCGAAAACGGGCGAGGAAGCGGAGTTTGCTGGTTGCAAATGAGCATTCCGAGCCTGTTTTCAACGCAGCATGATCGTCGCGTAGGCACTTCTCGTACAAAGCCAGAGCTGGTCGGTGTGGTCTCTCTACAACAACCAGGATTCATCAGCAGAGGTTCATCGCTATGCCTGAATACAAAGCCCCCTTGCGTGATATTCGTTTCGTCCGTGATGAACTGCTCGGCTACGAAGCGCACTATCAGAGCCTGCCGGGTTGCCAGGACGCCACGCCGGACATGGTCGACGCCATCCTCGAAGAGGGCGCGAAGTTCTGTGAACAGGTACTGGCCCCGCTGAACCGCGTCGGTGACCTGGAAGGCTGCACCTGGAGCGAGTCCGGTGTTAAGACCCCGACCGGTTTCAAGGAAGCCTACAAGCAGTTCGTCGAAGGCGGCTGGCCGAGCCTGGCCCATGACGTCGAGCACGGTGGCCAGGGCCTGCCTGAGTCGCTGGGCCTGGCGATCAGCGAAATGGTCGGCGAGTCCAACTGGTCCTGGGGCATGTACCCGGGCCTGTCCCACGGCGCGATGAACACCCTGTCCGCCCACGGTACCGCCGAGCAACAGCACACCTACCTGACCAAGCTGGTCTCCGGCGAGTGGACCGGCACCATGTGCCTGACCGAGCCGCACTGCGGCACCGACCTGGGCATGCTGCGCACCAAGGCCGAACCTCAGGCCGACGGTTCCTATAAAGTCACCGGCACCAAGATCTTCATCTCCGCCGGTGAACACGACATGGCCGACAACATCGTCCATATCGTCCTGGCCCGCCTGCCCGATGCACCGGCCGGCACCAAGGGCATTTCCCTGTTCATCGTGCCGAAGTTCCACGTCAACGCCGAAGGCGGCGTGGGCGAGCGCAACGCGGTGACCTGTGGCTCCCTGGAACACAAGATGGGCATCCACGGCAACGCCACCTGCGTGATGAACTTCGACGCCGCCACCGGCTACCTGATCGGCCCGGCCAACAAAGGCCTGAACTGCATGTTCACCTTCATGAACACCGCTCGCCTGGGGACCGCGCTGCAAGGCCTGGCCCACGCCGAAGTCGGTTTCCAGGGTGGCCTGAAATACGCTCGCGACCGCCTGCAAATGCGTTCGCTGACCGGCCCGAAAGCGCCGGACAAGGCAGCTGACCCGATCATCGTCCACCCGGACGTGCGCCGCATGCTACTGACCATGAAGGCCTTCGCCGAAGGCAACCGTGCCATGGTCTACTTCACCGCCAAGCAGGTGGACATCGTCAAGTACAGCCAGGACGAAGAAGAGAAGAAGAAAGCCGACGCACTGCTGGCCTTCATGACCCCGATCGCCAAGGCCTTCATGACCGAAGTCGGCTTCGAATCCGCCAACCACGGCGTACAGATCTACGGTGGCCACGGCTTCATCGCCGAGTGGGGCATGGAACAGAACGTGCGCGACAGCCGCATCTCCATGCTGTACGAAGGCACCACCGGCATCCAGGCCCTCGACCTGCTGGGCCGCAAGGTGCTGATGACCCAGGGCGAAGCGTTGAAGGGCTTCACCAAGATCGTGCACAAGTTCTGCCAGGCCCAGGAAGGCAACGAAGCCGTCAAGGAATTCGTCGAGCCGCTGGCCGCGCTGAACAAGGAGTGGGGCGAACTGACCATGAAGGTCGGCATGGCCGCCATGAAGGACCGCGAGGAAGTCGGTGCTGCTTCGGTGGACTACCTGATGTACTCCGGCTATGCCTGCCTGGCGTACTTCTGGGCCGACATCGCCCGCCTGGCCGCCGAGAAACTGGCTGCCGGCACCACTGAAGAAGCCTTCTACACCGCCAAGCTGCAGACCGCGCGCTTCTACTTCCAGCGCATCCTGCCGCGCACCCGCACTCACGTTGCCACCATGCTGTCCGGTGCCAACAACCTGATGGCGATGGACGAAGAGCACTTCGGCCTGTCCTACTGATTCATCTGCTTCGGCGAAAAACGCCTGCCCTCACCGGCAGGCGTTTTTTTTCGCCTTGTGAAAACCTTGAGGGCCACAAGTTGGACTGTGGCGCCGCGAGCCCTGTGGGAGCCGGCGTTGCCGGCGATGAGGCCGGTATTGACGACACATCTCTCCAATTGATCCAGCAAATGAGCTTCAAGCTCCAGCCCCTTGCTGCCGTTAAAGAAATTGACGCCAAAAATTTATCTATTCATGTGCATTGTCGATACAGTGAAGGCACAATGACATTATCGATCTGCTGGATCGGAGAGTTCTCTTGTTTCGTTTTTCCGCTGTAAAAGTCAGTCATTTCCTTCCCGGAGCCTTCCTCCTGCTGTCCGGGCTCGCGGCCGCCTACGTGCGCGATCTGTCGGTGTTCTTCACCTCGCTGTTCAACGTACTGCCGACCCTGGTGCTGCTGCTCGGCGGCGCCTACTGCGCGGTTTACCGCCGGCAGCGCGAGCTGTTCCTGATGATCACCGTGTACATCGCCTACTACTTGCTCGACACCCAGACCGATTTCTATCGCGACCACGGTCGGGTGCGCGAGGACGCGGCGGTGGTGTTCCACCTGGTCTGCCTGCTGCTGCCCATGCTGTTCGCCCTGTTCGGCGCCTGGCAGGAGCGCACCCACCTGTTCCAGGACATGGTCGCGCGCTTCGCCGTGTTGCTGGCGGTGGGCAGCGTGGCGCTGGGCCTGGAGCAGAGCTACCCGCAGGCGTTGCTGAACTGGCTGGCCGAGATCCGCTGGCCGGCCCTGCACGGGCAATGGATGAGCCTGATCCAGATGTCCTACCCGGTGTTCTTCCTCGCCTTCGTGGTCCTGGTGGTGCAGTACTTGCGCGAGCCGCGGCCGTTGCATGCGGCGCAGATCATCGGTCTGATCGGCATCTTCTGGATGTTGCCGCAGACCTTCATCCTGCCCTTCACCCTGAACATCATGTGCAGCCAGGTGATGCTGATGATTGCCGCGGCGGTGTCCCACGAGGCCTACCAGATGGCCTTCCGCGATGAGCTGACCGGTCTGCCCGGACGCCGCGCGCTGAACGAGCGCATGCAGCGTCTGGGCCGCAACTACGTGCTGGCGATGACCGACGTCGACCACTTCAAGAAATTCAACGACACCCATGGCCACGATGTCGGTGACCAGGTGCTGCGCCTGGTGGCGAGCAAGCTGGACAAGGTCACCGGTGGCGGACGCGCCTACCGCTACGGCGGCGAGGAGTTCGCCCTGGTGTTCGCCGGCAAGACCATCGAGGAGTGCATTCCGCACCTGGAAGCGGTGCGCGAGATGATTGCCAACTACGCTATCCAGCTGCGCAATCAGGAGAGCCGTCCGCAGGACGACCAGCAGGGCCGCCAGCGCCGCGGATCGGCAGGCGGTGGTAGCGTGTCGGTGACCATCAGCATCGGCGCCTGTGAGCGCCTGGCCGAGCACCGCAGCCCCGACGAAGTGCTGAAAGCCGCCGACCAGGCGCTCTACAGCGCCAAGGGCGCCGGGCGCAACTGCGTGATGAGCCACGGTCAGAAGGAGCGCCGTGGGGCCATGCGTGTGGCGTGACCAAAACTGACTGCTCGGTCTCTAGATGACCCTATGTGTCGCAAAAGTTGTTCGGTTACACTTCTGGCCTTACGTTAACGGTCCGTCCAGGACTGCCCACGACTCAAGGTGTGAGAGGTTGCCATGGCTGACTACAAAGCGCCGCTGCGCGATATGCGCTTCGTCCTCAACGAAGTCTTCGAAGTCTCGAAACTGTGGGCAGCCCTGCCCGGACTGGCCGACGCGGTGGATGAAGACACTGCCATGGCGGTGCTGGAAGAAGCCGGCAAGGTCACCGGCAAGACCATCGCTCCGCTGAGCCGCGCCGCCGACGAGGAAGGCTGCCACTGGGACAACGGCAGCGTGCGCACCCCGGCCGGCTTCATCGACGCCTACAAGACCTACGCCGAAGGCGGCTGGGTCGGCGTCGGTGGCGACCCGGTATACGGCGGCATGGGCATGCCCAAGGTGATCTCGGCCCAGGTCGAGGAAATGGTCAACTCGTCGAGCCTGGCCTTCGGCCTGTATCCGATGCTGACCGCCGGTGCATGCCTGTCGATCAACGCCCACGCCAGCGAAGAGCTCAAGGAAAAGTACCTGCCGAACATGTACGCCGGTGTCTGGGCCGGTTCCATGTGCCTGACCGAGCCCCATGCCGGTACCGACCTGGGCATCATCCGCACCCGTGCCGAGCCGCAGGCTGACGGCAGCTACAAGGTCAGCGGCACCAAGATCTTCATCACCGGCGGCGAACACGACCTCACCGAAAACATCATCCACCTGGTACTGGCCAAGCTGCCGGACGCACCGGCGGGGCCGAAGGGCATCTCGCTGTTCCTGGTGCCGAAGTTCCTGGTCAACGCCGACGGCAGCCTGGGCGCACGCAACCCGGCCACCTGCGGTTCGATCGAGCACAAGATGGGCATCCAGGCCTCGGCCACCTGCGTGATGAACTTCGACGAAGCTGTCGGCTATATCGTCGGCGAGCCGAACAAGGGCCTGGCGGCGATGTTCACCATGATGAACTACGAGCGCCTGGGCGTCGGCATCCAGGGCCTGGCCTCGGCCGAGCGCTCCTACCAGAACGCCATCGAATACGCCCGTGACCGCCTGCAAAGCCGTTCGCCGACCGGCCCGCAGGCCAAGGACAAGGTGGCCGATCCGATCATCGTCCACCCGGACGTGCGCCGCATGCTGCTGACCATGAAGGCCCTGAACGAAGGCGGCCGCGCCTTCTCCACCTACGTCGCCATGCAACTGGACACCGCCAAGTACAGCGAAGACGCCACGACCCGCAAGCGCGGCGAAGACCTGGTGGCGCTGCTGACTCCGGTGGCCAAGGCCTTCCTCACCGACCTCGGCCTGGAAGCTGCAGTGCACGGCCAGCAGGTGTTCGGCGGCCACGGCTACATCCGCGAGTGGGGCCAGGAGCAACTGGTGCGTGATGTGCGCATCACCCAGATCTACGAAGGCACCAACGGCATCCAGGCCCTCGACCTGATGGGCCGCAAGGTGGTTGGCAGCGGTGGCGCCTTCTACAAACTGTTCGCCGACGAGATCCGCCATTTCACCGCCAGCGCCGGTAGCGAGTTGGGTGAATTTGTCAAACCGCTGAATGCCGCCCTGGACGACCTCGACGCGCTGACCGCCTGGGTCCTCGACCGGGCCAAGGGCAATCCCAACGAGATCGGTGCTGCTTCGGTGGAGTACCTGCACGCCTTCGGCTATGTCGCCTACGCCTACATGTGGGCATTGATGGCGCGTACGGCGCAGGAAAAGCAGGGCGAAGAAGACTTCTACGCCAGCAAGCTGGGCACCGCCCGCTTCTACTTCGCCCGTCTGCTGCCGCGTTTGCAGTCGCTGTGCGCGTCGGTCAAGGCCGGTAGCGAGTCCCTGTACCTTCTGGATGCGGAGCAGTTCTGAGGTAAATGGGTCATGTAAGCATTTGCTTACATGACGTGGTGACGATTGCCGTCTTTCCCGAAATTGGATCCGAAGTTAATCTTCTTTCCATGGACGAAGCGCAGGACGCGCAAAGTACATCACAAGGACGGAACGAAGGAAGCCTGCCCGGGACGGTGGGAAGAAAGGGAAGTCAAAGGGAAACAGTCTGAGAAAACCTCGCTTCGGCGGGGTTTTCTTTTGCCTGCGATTTTTACCCGGACGCCGCTAGCCCAGCACGTCCAGCGGCGACACTCCCATCTGCCTCGGGTCGATCTCTTCCTCCAGCAGGGTCCGCAGCAGCTCCACCGAAGCTTGCTGGCGCTGCGCATCGCGGAACACCAGACCGACCTTGAGCGGCACCCGCGGCTCGCTCAACGGTTTCCACAGCAGTTCCTGATCGTCCGAAGCCTCCTGCGCCCGCCCCGGTAGCACCGTCGCCAGCGAGGTGTGCGGCAGGCTGTCGAGAATCCCGCCCATATTGTTCATTTCCGCCTGCACCTGCGGGCGCCGGCCGAGGTTGGCCAACTGGCCCTGCCAGATCTGCCGTACCTGGAATTCCTCGCCGAGGAGGATCATCGGCAGTTCCGCCGCCTGCTTCAGCGAGACCTTCTTGAATTCGCGCAGCGGATGGGTGTTGGGGATCACCACCTGCAATTCGTCCTCGTACAGCAGCAGCCCGTGCAGCCCCGGCTGGCGCGGCGGCAGGTAACTGATACCGATGTCCAGGCTGCCGTTGAGCAGACGCCGCTCGATCTCCATCCCCGACAGTTCATAGATCTGCACCACAAGATGCGGCTGCGCCTTGCGTACCCGGTCGAGCAACTGCGGCACCAGGCTCGGCCGTACCGTTTGCAGCACGCCGATGGCCAGGGTGCGCAGGGCCTGGCCCTTGAAGTTGCGCAGGGCGTCGCGGGCGCGCTGCATGCCGTCGAGCAGGGGCAGGGCGTGGTTGTACAGGGTATGTGCGGCGAGGGTCGGCAGCAGGCGCTTGTTGCCGCGCTCGAACAGGCTGACATCGAGGCTGTGCTCAAGCTGGCGGATCTGCTGCGACAGGGCTGGCTGGGACAAGGACAGGCGTTCGGCGGCGCGGCCGACATGGCCTTCTTCATACACCGCGACGAAATAACGCAGTTGGCGGAAATCCATAAGACTTACTTATCGAAAATGCTCGAAAAACGAAATGGCCCCGGGGCCGTCGGAGGCCTACTCTACGCCCGTATTCACAAGGTTTACAGGCCCAGAGGGCGCAATGAACACCGTACATGTGGATGGCGTTTACATAGGCAAGGCTAAAAATCTCGGTTATGGACTCATGACCGATATCGATAAGGAAGAGGTTGCACGGCGGCTCTGGTTATGGCCGCAGGGGCTTGGAAGCGACGAACACGGCGACCCACGTTTCCATACCGGCCCGGAACGGGCCCTGCACCACTATCCGGCCGAGCACTACGCCTGGTGGCGGAAACGTTATCCACAGGTGGACTGGCAGGCCCCGGCGTTCGGCGAAAACCTGTCGACCCATGGCGTCGATGAGCACGATGTCTGCCTCGGCGACCTGTTCCGCTGGGGCGGCGCGTTGTTGCAGATCAGCCAGCCGCGCTCGCCGTGCTATCGCCTCAGCCATCGCTGGGGCTTGCAGGAACTGCCGCAACTGGCCCAGGAAACCGGGCGCTGCGGCTGGTTCTACCGGGTGCTGAAACCCGGCTTCGTCAGCGCCGACGAACCGTTCGAACTGATACAGCGCAGCTATCCGGGCCTGACCGTGGCCTGGGCGCTGCACGCTTTTTACCGTGAACCTCTGGAGCATGCGGGTTTGAAGAAACTGGTGGATTGTCCGGCCCTGTCGTCACGCTGGCGCGATATCGCGATCAAGCGCCTGCGCAGCGGTCGCGTCGAAGACTGGAGCGCCCGCCTGCTCGGCCTGCCACTGGAAGGGCTGCGTGCATGAACCTGTTCAACCTGCGCCGCCAGGCGGCCCCGGCGGTCGAGGTCGCGCCGCTGCCGAGCGAGCCCGTCGATCCACTTTCGCGCGAGTGCCTGATGCCGGCCAGGCAGCTTGCGGAGCAAGTCTTCGTCCGTGGCCAGGGCTCCTGGCTGTGGGACAGCGAGGGCCGCGCCTTTCTCGATTTCACCCAGGGCAATGCGGTCAACAGCCTGGGCCACAGCCCGAAAGCGCTGGTCCAGGCCCTGAGCGGCCAGGCCCAGGCGTTGATCAACTCGGGGGCGGGCTTTCATAACCGCGGGCACCTGAAACTGGTCAACCTGCTCTGCGAGCGTACCGGCAGCGACCAGGCCTACCTGCTCAACAGTGGAGCCGAGGCCTGCGAAGGGGCGATCAAGCTGGCGCGCAAATGGGGCCAACTGCATCGCAATGGCGCCTATCACATCATCACCGCCAGCCAGGGCAGCCACGGCCGCAGCCTCGGCACCCTGGCGGCGTCCGACCCGCTGCCTTGCAACCGCTGCGAGCCGGGCCTGCCGGGCTTCAGCAAGGTGCCGTTCAACGACCTGGCGGCGCTGCACGCAGCGGTGGATTCGCGCACCGTGGCGATCATGCTGGAGCCGATCCAGGGCGAAGCCGGGGTGATCCCGGCGACCCGGCATTACCTCAAGGGCGTCGAGCGCCTGTGCCGCGAGCTGGGCATCCTGCTGATCCTCGATGAAGTGCAGACCGGCGTCGGCCGCTGCGGCACCCTGCTCGCCGAAGAAACCTACGGCGTGCGCGCCGACATCATCACCCTGGGCAAGGGCCTCGGTGGTGGCGTGCCGCTGGCTGCGCTGCTGGCCCGTGGCACCGCATGCTGCGCCGAGGCCGGCGAGCTGGAAGGCAGCCATCACGGCAACGCGCTGATGAGCGCTGCCGGGCTGGCGGTGCTGGAAACCATCCTCGACGGCGGCTTCCTCGATCAGGTCGGCGCTGCCGGTCGACACCTGCGCGATGGTCTGAGCCGCCTGGCCGGTCGCTATGGCCTGGGTGAAGTACGCGGGCAAGGCCTGCTTTGGGGCCTGGAGCTGCATGAGCCGCTGGCTGCCGAGGTGGTCAAGGCGGCCATGCAGGAAAGCCTGCTGCTCAACGCGCCGCAGCCCAACGTCCTGCGCTTCTCGCCGGCGCTGACCGTCAGCCACGGCAACATCGACGAAATGCTCCTGCGCCTGGCCCGTGCCCTGGCCAGGGTGAACACCGCGCAACTGAGCCGCCAGCGCCGCTCGTAACGCATCAACCGAACCGTCTCGCGTGTCTGCGCGTCGCCCTGGACCTGTTGTTTTTGGTCCGGGGCGTTTTTTTGTGTGCGGGAAACAAGCGGAACCGCCGGGCTTGAGCCAGAGTCAGAGGGAGGACATCACTTAGGGAGCCTTTCCATGGACTTTATCCGCATCATCATCGCCATCATCCTGCCGCCGCTGGGGGTGTTTCTGCAGGTGGGGTTCGGCGGGGCGTTCTGGCTGAACATTTTGCTGACCCTGCTGGGCTATATCCCGGGGATCGTGCATGCGGTGTACATCATCGCCAAGCGCTGACCTTGGGGGCCTCATCGCCGGCAACGCCGGCTCCCACAGGGTCCGGCGGTGCATGCGATCTCTGTGGGAGCCGGCGTTGCCGGCGATTGGCCCTCAAGGCTGGTCAAGAATCCTGCTGTAGAACTTCCATTCCTCTTCCAGCGCATGGGCCAGATTGGCCGCCGTCCTGAAGCCATGCCGCTCGGTCGGATAGAAATGCCCCTCGGCCTTGATCCCGTTGGCCTTCAGTGCCTTGAGCATCGAACGGGTCTGCTCCGGCACCACCACTGCATCCAGCTCGCCCTGGAAGAAGATCACCGGCACGCGGATATTGCCCGCATGCAGTAGCGGCGTGCGCGCACGGTAGCGTTCGATATCCCGCTCGGGATCGCCGATCAGCCAGTCCAGGTAATCCCCTTCGAACTTGTGCGTGGCCTTGCCGAGGGCCAGCGGATCGCTGACGCCATACAGGCTGGCGCCACCGCGGAACACATCCTCGAAGGCCAGTGCGCACAGGGTGGTATAGCCACCGGCGCTGCCACCGCGGATGAACGCCTGGTACGGATCGATCAAGCCTTCACCCGCCAGATGCAGTACCGCCGCGCAGGCGTCCTGCACATCGACCTCGCCCCAGCGCAGGTGCAGCGCCTGGCGATAGGCGCGACCATAGCCGCTGCTGCCGCGGTAGTTGAGGTCAGCCACGGCGAAACCGCGCTGGGCCCAGTACTGGATGCGCGGGTCGAGCACCGGGTAGCAGGCCGAGGTCGGTCCGCCATGGACGAATACCACCAACGGCGCCGGCCTCTTGCCGTTCATCGCTGGATAGAAGAAACCATGGGCCTCGCCGTCGCCGCTGGGATAGCTGAAGCCGCGCGGCTTGCTGACGTGCTCGTCCGGCAGCGGTTGCACGCCACCGGCCAGCACCTGCACCGAGTGATCGCGGCGGTCGATGGCGATCACCGCCGCCGGGTGCACCGGCGAGGCGGCAACGGCGTAGATGCAGTCGGCGTCCAGGTCCAGGCAGCGGAAGCGGCTGTAGTCGCTGTCGATCACGGTCAGTTCGCCGTTTGCGCGGCGCAGGCCAAGGCGCGAGAAGCCCTGTTCGAACCAGGTGGCGAGATAGCCGTCGTCCAGCGGCAGCCAGGTGCTGGCGCCCAGTTGCCATGGCGCGGCGGCATGGTCGGCAGGGCAACTGGGCAGCGCCTGCCAGCCCTGCGCGGTTTCGCCCCAGGGCTGCCAGAAGCCGTCGAGATCGGAGAGGCAATACAGGCGGCCCAGGCGGTCGAAGCGCGGCTGTTGCAGGGATTGCGCCGGCCCTTCGTCCCCGGCGATGCAGCGGGTCTGCCCGTCGCCTTCGCGGACGTAGAGGCGGGTGGCGGTCCATGGCTGTGCCGGGCGGCTCCATTCGATCCAGGCCAGGCGCCGGCCGTCGTCGCTGAGGGTCGGCGAGGCGTAGAAATCGGCACCTTCGGCGAGAATCTCGCGCCCCCCTTCGCTGATCGCCACCAACCGGTGCTGGATGCCTTCTTCCTCGACCGCCAGCACCCGACCATCGGCCCAGACCAGATCGCCATAGCGCCGTTCGCCCTGGGTCAGCGCCTGCGGCTGGCCGCCGTTCAGTGGCTGGCGATAGAGCTGCTGGTCTGCCTCGTTGACGAAGATCAGCGCGTTATCGGCCACGCAGAACGAACGCCCGCCGTATTCATACACCCGGCTACGGACACTGAAGCCATCCGGAGTCAGGCATCGGGCCTGGCCGTCGCGCCACTGCCAGATCCGGCAGGCACCGTCGCGGGGGCGGAATTCGTTCCAGAACAGGCCGTGGCGGCTGGCCTCCAGTTCGGCGAAGTCGGTGCCGGCGGCGACCGCCTGTTCGGCGCTGAAGCGCTCAGCTGCGGGCGATAAGTCGTGAGGTGCGCTCATTGCGGAAAGTCATCTCCTTGATGGTCAGGGTGGCGGTCTCGGCCTCCTCCCTGGCTGCGAGGATAAGGCCGTGGTCCGCCGATTTGGCACACACCGGGTCGGCCTTGCTGGCATCGCCGGTGAGCATGAACGCCTGGCAGCGGCAGCCGCCGAAGTCGCGCTCCTTTTCGTCGCAGGAGCGGCAGGGCTCGGGCATCCAGTCGTAACCCCGGTAGCGGTTGAAACCGAAGGAGTCGTACCAGATGTGCTGCATGCTGTGCTCGCGCACGTTGGGGAACTGCACCGGCAGTTGCCGCGCGCCATGGCACGGCAGGGCGGTGCCGTCCGGGGTGACCGTGAGAAACACGCTGCCCCAGCCGTTCATGCAGGCCTTGGGCCGTTCTTCATAGTAGTCGGGGGTGACGAAAATGAGCTTGCACGGATTGCCGGCGGCCTTGAGCCGTTCCCGGTATTCGTTGGTGATGCGCTCGGCGCGCTCCAGCTGCGCCTTGGTCGGCAGCAGCCCGACCCGGTTTAGGTGGGCCCAGCCGTAGAACTGGCAGGTGGCGAGCTCGACGAAGTCGGCTTCGAGGGCGATGCACAGCTCGATGATGCGGTCGATGCGATCGATGTTGTGCCGGTGGGTGACGAAGTTGAGCACCATCGGGTAGCCCTGGGCCTTCACCGCCCGGGCCATCTCCAGCTTCTGCGCGAAGGCTTTCTTCGAACCAGCCAGCAGGTTGTTCACCTGCTCGTCGCTGGCCTGGAAGCTGATCTGGATATGGTCCAGGCCGGCCTTCTTGAAGGTGGCGATCTTCTCTTCGGTGAGGCCGATGCCGGAGGTGATCAGGTTGGTGTAGTAGCCCAGCCGCCGGCCTTCGCCGATCAGCTGGGCGAGGTCCTGGCGCACCAGCGGTTCGCCGCCGGAAAAGCCCAACTGCGCGGCGCCCATCTCCCGCGCCTCGGCCATTACCCGGAACCACTGCTCGGTGGTCAGCTCCTTGCCCTGCTCGGCGAAGTCCAGCGGGTTGGAGCAGTACGGGCATTGCAGCGGGCAGCGGTAGGTCAGCTCGGCCAGCAGCCACAGCGGCAGGCCGACCTCGGGCTTGCCGGGTTGCTCACTCAAGGGTGATCCAGTGTTCGGCACGGGCCACCTCCATGAATTGCTCGATGTCTTCGGGAAGCTCGGGCACGCCAGGGAATTTTTCGTCGAGCAGGGCGATGATCGCCGCCACGTCGCGCTCGCCGTCGATCAGCTCGCCGATCAGCGCCGCGCTTTCGTTGAGCTTGATCATGCCCTCGGGGTAGAGCAGCACATGGGCCTTCTGCGCCGGTTCGTACTGGAAGCGGTAGCCGGGCCGCCAGCGCGGGGTCAGGTGACGGTCGAAGCTCATAGCGCGATCCCCTTGTGCCAGACCCGCTCGCTGGTGACGCTGTGGTAGGGCGGGCGATTGAGTTCGTAGGCCATGCTCATGGCGTCGAGCATGCTCCACAGGATGTCCAGCTTGAACTGGAGGATTTCCAGCATACGCTGCTGGCCCTCGACGGTCGTGTAGTGCTGCAGGGTGATGCTCAGGCCGTGCTCGACGTCACGTCGCGCCTGGCTCAGGCGGGTGCGGAAGTAGCTGTAGCCAGCCGGGTCGATCCATGGATAGTGCTGCGGCCAGGTGTCCAGGCGCGACTGGTGGATCTGCGGGGCGAACAGTTCGGTCAGCGAGCTGCTGGCCGCTTCCTGCCAGCAGGCGCGGCGGGCGAAGTTGACGTAGGCATCGACGGCGAAGCGCACGCCGGGCAGCACCAGTTCCTGGGACAGCACCTGCTCGCGATCCAGGCCCACCGCCTCGGCCAGACGCAGCCAGGCCTCGATGCCGCCGGACTCGCCCGGCGCGCCGTCGTGGTCGAGCAGGCGCTGGATCCACTCGCGGCGCACCTCGCGGTCCGGGCAGTTGGCGAGGATCGCGGCGTCCTTCAGCGGAATGTTGACCTGGTAATAGAAGCGGTTGGCGACCCAGCCCTGGATCTGCTCGCGGGTCGCGCGGCCTTCGTACATCGCCACGTGGTAGGGGTGGTGGATGTGGTAGTAGGCACCCTTGGCGCGCAGGGCCTGTTCGAATTCGGCAGGGGAAAGCGGCTTGCTCATGGACGGCTCCTAAAGCTCGATGCTCATGCCGTCGAAGGCGACTTCCACGCCACGGCGGCGCAGCTCGGCACGCTCGGCCGAGTCCTCGTCGAGAATCGGGTTGGTGTTGTTGATATGGATAAGCACCTTGCGCTGGTCCGGGAAGGCTTCGAGCACTTCGAGCATGCCGCCGGGGCCGTTCTGCGGCAGGTGGCCCATCTCGCTGCCGGTGCGGGTGCCGACGCCGCGGCGCTGCATTTCATCGTCGTCCCACAGGGTGCCGTCGACCAGCAGCACATCGGCGTCGTGCATGCGTTGCAGCAGGCTGGCGTCGACCTTGCCCAGCCCAGGAGCGTAGAACAGTTTGCCGCCGGTGCGCAGGTCTTCGACCATCAGCCCGAGGTTGTCGCCGGGGTGCGGGTCGAAGCGGTGCGGCGAGTAGGGCGGTGCGGCGCTGCGTAACGGGAAGGGGCTGAAGCGCAGGTTGGGGCAGGCTTCGATGGTGAAGCTGGCGTCCAGCTCGATGCGGTTCCAGGCCAGCCCGCCGTTCCAGTGTTCGAGCATGTTGAACAGCGGGAAGCCGGTGGTCAGGTCCTGGTGGACCATGTCGGTGCACCAGACCTGGTGCGGGCAGCCTTCGCGCAGGCTGAGCAGGCCGGTGGTGTGGTCGATCTGGCTGTCGAGCAGGATGATCGCGTCGATGCCGGTGTCGCGCAGGGCCCGGGCCGGTTGCATCGGGGCGAAGCCTTGCAGTTGAGCGCGGATGTCCGGCGAGGCGTTGCACAGGACCCAGTGCTCGCCGTCATCGGACAGGGCGATCGACGACTGGGTGCGGGCCGTGGCGCGCAGGCTGCCGTCGCGAAAGCCCTTGCAGTTGGCGCAGTTGCAGTTCCACTGCGGGAATCCGCCGCCGGCGGCGGAACCCAGGATCTGGATGTACATGGTTGCTCCTGTCCGTCCGAAAATGAAAACGCCCCGGCTGGCCGAGGCGTCGTACTGCGAAAAAGACTCAGCGATTCGCGAAGTACATGGTCACTTCAAAGCCGATACGCAGGTCAGTGTAAGCAGGTTTGGTCCACATGGGATTACTCCTTCCGGATAGGTCAGGTGAGGGACGGCTACTCATTTAGTCCACCCGGTGGGGCTGGCGTTCAACGAGTCGGGATTGCGCAATCCTACAAGATTTTTTGTACCGGATGGTTAATCAAGGATGAAAGGTGTTTTACCTGGGCGGTAAGAATCCTTCTGGCGCGGGGCTGTTGGCGAGGATCAGCCAGTGCCTTTCACTGCCCAGGTCGTTCCAGGCGCGGTCGAGATCGGCCTGTTGCAGATGGCGGATTTGCCTCGCGAGCTGTTCCGGCTCGGCGCTGTCATTGCCCGCCAGATGTGCCTGCCACAGCCATTCGGCGACCTCGGCATTGGGCATGGCGGGTTCGTGGAATTGCCCGGCCAGGACTTCACGGGACGCATCGAGCTGTGGCGTCGGGCGGGCGAAGAAGTCGCGCAGGTGGCCGAGGATGTCCGCGTGGCTGGCGCTCGGCGACTGCACGCCGAACATCAGGCCGCTGTGGCCCTGGACCTGACGGAAGCTGCTGAACACTGCGTAGCCCAGTTGCAGTTCGCTGCGCAGGCGCTGGTAGAACGGGCCCTGGATGAGTTGGGCCAGCAGGCGGCCTGCCGCTTCGTCGGCTACCGGGGCGAACAGCAGCAGGGCCGCTTCGCCATCGGCTGCCGGGCACTGTTGCCAGCGCACAGGTTGGGGCCGGGGCGGCACGGGGGCTTGCGCAGTGTCGGGCAGGCGCTTGAGCAGATGGTTCAGGGCATTCAGGGCCTGCGCGTCGAAGCCTGTCGCCAGTGCGGTCCAGCCGGGTTGGTTTTCATTGGCCAGGATGTGCGGCAGTTGCTGCATCAGTTGGCGGATCGGGATCAGCGGCGGCTCACTGGTCGGGGCGGCGGTCGGCGGGTTTTCCAGGATCGCCAGCGCCAGTTCGATTACCCCGAGCACCGCTGCCGGAGCCCCGGCGCAGCGCAGTTGCCAGCTGCTGGCGCTGCGGGTCCAGTGCAGCTCGACCCCGGCGCGGTTTGCCCGCTCGATCAGCGGCTTGAGCACGTCCTGCAAATGCCCGGCCTGCCAGCGCAGGTAGAGCACGGCGTATTGACGGGAGGTCGGGAGGATGTGACTGATGATCAATCCGGCGGGGACGGGCGTCGCTTCTCTTGCGGGAACGACTGCCGCCAGCAGCGGCTCCGGTGCCGGGAGTGTCCAGGGATGGCGGGAAACACCGGGGTACTTCGGCACCGTCGGTTCGCCCTCATCCTGCCGGGCCAGCTCCAGCGCGCCGGGCAGGCGACAGGCTTGCAGCCGTTGATATTCCAGCAGCAGCTCCGTGTGATCGGCATTGGCGAAGAACACCAGCCAGTCGCGGACCAGTCTCCCGGTCTCCGTCCTGTCCGCCATGGCGCCCAGCTTTGCCCGCACATGCAGCAACGCCTGCCCGGCGAAGCTGTACAGCGTTGTGAAGGCGAAGTCCTCCAGCCAACCGCGCTCACGCAGCGCGTGCACCAGCCCGCCGGAGCGACCATCGGCGATCCAGGTGGCGAGGTAGTCGAGGGAGGCGTTGTCGGGAAGGTCTTCGTGGGCGATCAACAGGTCCAGTTGCCCGTCGATCTGTTCGGGTTGCAGCGGCCCTTCGAGCAGCGGTGGGGGAGCGGTCTGCGTGACCTTCGCGCCTGCTGCGAACAGCCCGCCGAACTGCCGCGCCAACTGCTCAAGTGCCCCCAGCGATTGCGGGCCGCTCAGGGTCAGGATCATCTGTCCGGCTTGATAGAACTGGCGGTGGAAACCCGTCAGTGCTTGCTGGAACGCCGCTTCATGCATCGGCAAGGAATCCCGGTTGCCCGCATGGAAGCCGCTCAAGGGATGCCGCGCCGATACGCTGCGCAGCAGCTCATATTGGCGCTGGGCTTCGGCATTGCCACACCAGGCGACCCACTCGGCATGGATCACTTCGCGCTCGGCCTGCTGGCGCTCCGGCGTCAGCAGCGGTTGGGCAAGCATCTCGCACAGCCGCTCCAGTGCCCCGGCCATGGCGCCCGGCGGCACTTCGAAAAAGAACTCGGTATGGCGCTCGCGGGTGCTCGCGTTGAGCTGTCCGCCCTGGCCCTGGACGAAGCGCATCAATCCGTCTTCCACCGGAAAACGTGCGGTGCCGAGAAAGAACAGGTGTTCGAGAAAATGCGCCAGCCCCGGATAGGCCAGTGGCGCGTCGTGGCTGCCGGCCTGCACTCGTAGCAGGGCGGCGCAGCGCTTCAGGTGCGGCGCATGGCACAGCCTGACCCGCAGGCCATTGCTCAGGACGAGGTGCTGGAAGGGGCTGGACATGACGGCTCCGGAACGTGCGAGCCGTCATGCTAGCGGATAAATCAGTCCCGTGGCGCGCTGTGCAGCTCGGCGCGCAGGTCGTGCAGGTACGGGGTGCTGGCGCGGCCTTCATGGACCCGTTGCAGGTCGATATCGGCCGAGAGCATCACGCTGTCGCGGCCGGCCATGGCGAGGATGCTGCCGTCCGGCCCGACGATGCTGCTCTGCCCGCAGTAGCGGATTTCGCCTTCGGCGCCGCAGTAGTTGGCGTACACCAGGTAGCACTGGTTCTCGTGGGCGCGGCTGCGCACGGTGACCTGGCAGATGAAGTCGTAGGGCTCCATGTTGGCCGTCGGCACCAGGATCAGCTCGGCGCCGTCGCGGGCCAGGCGCCGGGCGTTCTCCGGGAACTCGATGTCGTAGCAGATCAGCAGGCCGAGCTTCCAGCCGTTCAGCTCCACCACCGGGAAGTGATTGCCGCCGGGGCTGAACATGGCCCGGTCGAGGCCGCCGAACAGGTGGGTCTTGCGGTAGTTGGCCAGGCTGCTGCCGTGGCCGTCGATCAACTGCACGCTGTTGTAGATTCGCCCGTCCTCGCCCAGCTCCGGGTAGCCGTAGACGATGGCGATGCGGTTGGCCTGGGCGATTTCCACCACGCGCAGCGCCGACACGCCGTCGGCCTCCTCGGCCAGGCGCGCGACCGCCTCGCTGCCGATGTTATAGCCGCTGAGGAACATCTCCGGACACACCAGCAACTGCGCGCCACGGGCGGCGGCCAGTCGCGCCTGGTGCTCCAGGCGCTCCAGGTTGCCGGGGACGTCCAGCGGCTGCGGCGAGCCCTGGTAGAGGGCGATACGCATGATCAATCTCCTGTCAGTCGGCCAGGGCGATCGGGCCGATCTCGTCGAACACATCGCCCGGGCCGGGGTTGTCGGGGTGGGTGCGACCACCGAAGTGGTTCATGATGCCCCAAACCGCGTTCAGCGAGGTCTGCACCGCGCCTTCCACCCAGGCCGGGGTCCAGGATACGTCGTCGCCGGCGATGAAGATGCCGCGCTGCTCGGCGGGCATCTCCTGCTGCATGAAGTGCGCGTACATGCGCTGGTTGTAGCGGTAGTGACCAGGCAGGGCGCCCTTGAAGGCACCGAGGAAATGCGGGTCGGCTTCCCACGACACGGTGATCGGGTCGCCGATGATATGCCCGGCGATATCCACCTTCGGATAGATCTTCTTCAGCGCATCGAGGGCCAGTTTGACGCGCTTTTCCACCGGGTGCGGGAGCATCTTCAGGGCGTCGCTCATCCACGAGTAGGACAGGCAGATCACCCCCGGCTTGTCGTCACCGTTGTCGAACAGGTAGGTGCCGCGGGTCAGGCGGTCGGTGAGGGTCATGCTCATCAGGTCGCGGCCGGTTTCCGGGTCCTTGTCCTTCCAGAACGGCCGGTCGACCATGACGAAGGTCTTCGACGACTGCATGTAGCGGGTGCGGTCCAGGGCCATCCACATCTTCTGCGAGAACAGCGATTCCTCGCATTCGATCTGGGTGGTCAGCAGCCAGCTCTGGCAGGTGGTCAGCACGGCGGCGTAGTTGCGCGTGTCGCCCCAGTTATCGGTGACCGCCAGGCTGCCGTCGGCGTTGCGGGCGATGCGCTTGACCCCCGGACGCGGCGCGCCACGGTGCAGCGAGGCCAGGCTGGTGCCGGCCGGCCAGTGCGCGCAGCGCTCGGGCACGTGCTTCCAGATGCCCAGCGGCACCTGCTCGACACCGCCGACCACCAGGTGCTGGTGGTCGTCGCAGTTGGTCATCACCACGCGGAAGATTTCCAGCATCGAGTTGGGGAAGTCCGAGTCCCAGCCGCCGGTGCCGAAGCCGACCTGGCCGAACACCTCGCGGTGCAGGAAGCTCAGTTTGGCGAAGGATTTCGAGGTGGCGACGAAGTCGTAGAAGGTGCGGTCGTCCCACAGCGGCACGAGGGTGTTCCACAGCTCCTTGAGGCGCGGCACGTCGCGGTCGCGGATGGCCTGCTGGATATCGCCGAAGCGCGCGCCGTCTTCCAGGGCGTCGGCCCAGGCATCGGCCACTTCCTGGAACAGCGCCGGCAGGTCGGCGAGTTTTTCCGCGTAGTGGGTCTGGCCTTCGAGGTCGATCACCGTGCTGCCCGAGGCCGGGGTCAGCGGGTTGGGGAAGGGCTTGGTCTCAAGGCCGAGCTTGTCGACGTAGTGATAGAAGGCCGTGGACGACACCGGAAAACGCATGCCGCCCAGCTCGGCGACGATGCCCTCGGTACCGGCGAAGGCTTGCGAGCGCAGGCGTCCGCCCATCTTCGAGGCCTCGTACACCACCGGCTTGAGGCCCAGCTTCATCAGTTCGTAGGCCGCCACCAGCCCGGCGATCCCGGCACCGACGATCGCCACTTCCTCGCCGTGGCGTTCGGCGGGAATGCTGCCCAGTCCGGCGGGGTGCTCGATCCAGTCGTCGAAGGCGAAGGGGAAGTCGGGGCCGAAGATGGTGACGGGCTTCTTGCCGTCGGCGGGGTGGCGGTTGTTCTTGTTCATGAGTGACCTTGCCAGCGGGGCTGCGCGGGGTGCGGAGCCTGAGTATAGGAAATGCCTGGGGGTCAATTTTAGGGAGGCGGGTGTTCGTAATTAAGATGCAGAGTGTTGTCGTTTTGTGGGTTTTTTGGTCGATGTGACCAAAGTTTTATACATATTGGCTGGTGCAGTGATTCTTATGGCCTCATCGCTGGCAATGCCAGCTCCCACAAGACCGCGTGCGCCGCTTAACCCTGTGGGAGCCGGCGTTGCCGGCGATTGGGAGGACCACAGATCAAACAGGCTGCCCGCGATCCACCTTGCTGCTGAGGATGATCGAGGTAGTGGTCTTCTCCACCCCTTCCAGGCTGCCGATCTGGTCGAGCAACTGGTCCAACTGCTCCGGCGAATCGCTCCTCAGCCAGGCCACATAGTCGAACTCGCCACTGACCGCACACAACTGCTGCACCTGCCCCATGGCACTCAGACGGCGGACGATCTCGCGCCCGGCCCGGGGCTGCACGGTAATGCCTACATAGGCCTGCAAGCCGCCATCGATCACCCGCTGCCCGAGCCGTACGCCATAGCCGCTGATGACCTTGCTCTTTTCCAGCCGGGCGATGCGCGAAGTCACCGTGGTGCGGGCGATGCCCAGTTGCCTGGCGAGGGTGGCGACGCTTTCGCGGGCGTTGATCTGCAGTGCGGCGAGCAACTGGCGGTCGATTTCGTCGAGGGCGAGGGTGCGGCTGTCGGACATGGGCTTCTCAAGGGCAACGCGGAGACCGGCCCAGTGTACTCAACCCGTCGCCTTGAAGCAGTGTTCCAGCCCGGGGAACTGTCCGCCGCGTACCTCCCGCGCATACTCCCCCAGTGCCTGGTCGATCGAGCCGTGCAACTCGGCATAACGCTTGACGAAGCGCGGCTGGTATTCGCCGAACAGGCCCAGCAGGTCCTCGGTGACCAGCACCTGGCCGTCGCAGGCGGGGGAAGCGCCGATGCCGATGGTAGGAATCTCCAGCTCCTCGCTTAGCGCCCGCGCCAATGGCTCGGCAATGCCTTCGAGGACAATGGAGAAGGCGCCGGCCTGCTGCATCGCCAGGGCATCGCGACGAACCCTTGCCGCGCTTTCAGCATCACGTCCCTGGGCCTTGAACCCACCCAGCGCATTGACCTGCTGCGGCATCAGGCCGACATGGGCCATCACCGGGATGCCGCGCTTGACCAGGTAGGCCACGGTCTCCGCCATCTCCTCGCCACCTTCCAGCTTGAGGCCCTGGGCACCGGTCTCGCGCAGGACTTTCGCGGCATTCATGAAGGCCTGCTTCAGCGAGGCCTGGTAGCTGCCGAACGGCAGGTCTACCACCACGCAGGCCCGCTGTGCGCCACGCATCACCGCCTGGCCGTGGGCGATCATCATGTCGAGGGTGACGCCCAGGGTACTGGGCATGCCGTACAGCACCATGCCCACCGAATCGCCGACGATGATGACGTCGGCATGGGCATCGACCCAGCGGGCCATCGGCAGGCTGTAGGCGGTCAGGGCCACCAGGCTGCCGGCGCCCTTGCGCTGGCGGATGGCGGGGATGCTCAGGCGGCTTTGCTGAACCTGCGTGCTCATGAATGAAACTCCTGTTGTTCAAGCAGACGCGGCGCAGGCTAACATCGGCATCTGTGGCTCACTTGAGCAAAGGGGACGATCAATGCAGCACACGGGACAAAACTCGGTACCGCCCGTGCCGGAGCAACTGGTGCGGCCGGTGCATGGGCGCATGTTCGATATCCCGGCGGGATACCGGATCGACATGCACAGCCATGAATGGGTGCAGTTCACCTATGCCGGCGCCGGGAGCATGCAGGTGCTCACCGAACAGCACAATTTCCTCCTGCCGCCACAGTGCGGCATGTGGCTTCCCGCCGGCCTGCGCCACACGGTGTACAGCGAGCGGACCCTGGCCTTCCGCAGCCTGTACCTGAGCGAAGCGGTGCTCAACGGTTACCAGCGTGACTGCTGCGTAGTGCAGGTCACTCCGTTGGTACGCGAGTTGATCGAGAAGGCCAGCGGCTTCGGCAACGACTATCCGGAGCAGGGCCCGCAGGCGCGGCTGTTGCAGGTGCTGGTGGATGAGATCCGCGACCTGCCGGAAGCGCCCTTCAACCTGCCGCTGCCCAGTGACCCGCGCCTGCGGCGGATCACCGATGCCTTGCAGGCTACCCCCGAGGACAACCGCAGCATCGAGGCCTGGGCGCAGCAGGTGGGGGCGTCGCGGCGCACTCTGGCGCGGTTGTTCCAGGCGCAGACGCAGATGCCTTTCCAGACCTGGCGCCAGCGTCTGCGCCTGCTCGCCGCGCTGCCGATGCTGGAACAGGGCGGCAGCGTTACGGCGGTGGCCAACGAGCTGGGCTACGACTCGGTGTCGGCCTTTATCGCCCTGTTCCAGCGGCATTACGGCACCACACCGGGGGCCTGGGCCGCACGGCTTTAACGCAACGGCATGGCGATCGGCCGCAGCGGTGCCGAGTCGCCGCCACGAATCTTCAGCGGCCCGCCAATAAAGGCGAACTCGTAGACCTTGTCCCGGGCCAGGTCGTCCAGCGCCACCAGTTCCATGATCGGCACACCTTTCTGCGCCAGCAGGTAACTGTGCAGCGGCACGTAGTCATCGGCGACCTCGGACGGGAAGGCCTCGAAGCTCAGGTTGTCGGCACCGAGGATCATCGCCTTGCCTTCCTCCACCAGATAGCGCGCGGCATCCAGGCCCATGCCCGGAGACTGGCGCATGTAGGCCTGGGGCTGCTCGTAGAGTTTCATCCGCCCGGTGCGAATCAGCACGATATCGCCGCGTTCCAGCTTGGTGCCCTGGCGCTTCAGGGCGTCCTGCAGATCGTCGCGGGTGATGCGGTAGTCGTCCGCCAGCATCTCCACGCCCTTGGCTGCCGCCACATCGATCAGCACGCCACGGGCCACCAGGGGCGGGAATTTCTCCACGCCGGTCTTTTTCCAGCCACGGTCGCCCAGGTGCTGGTCGGCGCTGAAGCCGTTCCAGATCTTGCCGTCGATGCCGAAGTGGTTGAGGGCATCGATATGGGTGCCGGTATGGCCGTACATGGAGAACGCCGTGCCGGTGTAGCTGCGCAGGGCGTTCATCTCGTGGCCGACGCCGAGCGGATCGTCGACCACCGTGCCGCGCGGGGTGTGGGTCATCCAGAACTGGTAGTGCGGATCGCCGGCGGCCTGCCAGCTGGGCATGCCGATGTAGTACTCGGTGGCGAGGTCGTAGACCTTGCTGGCGTCCACTCGCGACATCACTGCGGCACGGGATTTGTCGGTGATCAGGTTGAGCCGGCCGATCTCGTCGTCCGGGCCCCAGGGGCTGATGCCGACCTTGGGCGCTTCGGCGGCGTGGGCAGCGCCGGCCAGGGCCAGTGCCAGCAGGGTGGAAAGCAGTGGAGTGTTCATACGCGTCGTTCCTGTGTCGCCAATGCCCGGGCGCGGCTGTCCCTTGGCGCGCCGGTGGCGGCCACGGGGACAGGGCGGGGCGGGAAGGTTGGGACTGCGTCGGGCCCGACGAAGTGGCTCCAGTCTAGGCGTGACGCCCGGCGGGATTAAGACGCGGGCGGTGCAGGAATATTTCGCTCAGGGTTGATAATCCCGGCCCATGGCGGCAGGCAGGTGCGCGGCCAGGTAGTCGACGAACGCCCGTACCTTGGGCAGCAGATGCCGACTGGTGGGGTACACGGCGTAGACCTGGCGATTGTCTTCGTGACCCGGCAGCACCTGGACCAGACCTCCGTCGGCCAGCGCGGCGTCCGCGAGGAATGACGGCAGCCAGCCGATACCCAGCCCGGCGATCAGCAGTTCGCGCAGCATCAGGCTGTTGTTCACCGTGACCCGTGGATCCTGGCCGGGCGCGGTAGGCGTTTGCTGGCTGAGGCTGTAATGCAGTAACGCGTGTCCGGCCAGATCGTCGAGGCTGGATGGCTGGCCATGGCGGTGCAGGTAGGCGGGCGCGGCACAGAGCACCTGGCGCAGCGACGCCAGGCGCCTGGCGATCAGCGAGGAGTCGGCCAGCGCCGGGGCCAGGCGGATCGAGACATCGAAGCCCTGGCTGACTGCCTCTACCAGGCGGTCTTCCATGACCAGGTCCAGTTCGATGTCGGGATGCGCTTCGAGGAAGCCGGCGAGCAGCGGCGACAGGGTACTCAGGGCAAAGGACAGCGGCGCGTTGACCCGCAGCTTGCCGCTGATCCGTTGCGACTCCTGGTGCACCGAGCGCTCCAGCTGTTCGAGCTGGTCGAGCAGTTCGCAGCAGCGCTGGTAATAGGCCTGGCCGGTGGCGGTCAGGCTCATGCGCCGGGTGGTGCGTTGCAGCAGCACGGTGCCGAGGTGGGCTTCGAGAGTGCGCAGTTGCTTGCTCAGGCCGGCAGCGGAGAGATCGAGGTCTTCCGCCGCCTTGCCCAGGCCGCCCAGTTCGACGATGCGCCTAAAGGAGCGCATCAGGGTGAAGGTGTCCATGCTCGCCCTCCCTAGGGTCTGTCTGAAAAGCCTTGATACTCGGTGATGCTGCGTTGAAAACAGCCTCGGAATGCTCATTTACAACCAGTAAACTCCGCTTCCTCGGCTGTTTTCGCCTTGCCTGACCTTCGTCTCAAGACTTTTCAGACAGACCCTGGTTTCGAGGCGAGCTATTTGATCAGATCCGGAAGCGCGCGACGACCTGGTTGAGGTCCTCGGCCAGGCGCGAGAGCTCGTTGCTCGACGCGCTGATCTGGTTGGCGCCCTGGGTCGATTCGCTGGACAGGTCGCGGATATTGACGATGTTGCGGTCCACTTCGCGGGCCACCTGGGCCTGTTCTTCGGCAGCGCTGGCGATCACCAGGTTGCGGTCGGAGATCTGGCTGACCGAATCGGTGATCTGTACCAGCGATTCGCCGGCGCCCTTGGCCATGTCCAGGGTCGATTCGGCACGCTGGCAACTGGTGAGCATGGCGTCCAGCGCCTGGGAGGAGCCGCTGCGGATGGCGGTGACCATGCCGTCGATTTCCAGGGTGGATTGCTGGGTGCGGTGGGCGAGGGCACGGACCTCGTCGGCGACCACGGCGAAACCACGTCCGGATTCGCCGGCGCGGGCGGCCTCGATGGCAGCGTTGAGGGCAAGCAGGTTGGTCTGCTCGGCGATGGCGCGGATCACGTCGAGGACCTTGCCGATGTCCTGGGACTGGTCCACCAGCCGGCGTACCAGGCCGGCGGTGCCCTGTACGTCGTCGGTCAGGGTCTGGATCGATTCCACGGTCTCCAGCACCCGGGTCTGCCCGGCGCGGGCGGAGTCGCTGGTCTGGCTGGAGGCATCGCAGGTCGAGGCGGCATTGCGCGCCACTTCTTCCACCGCCGAGGTCATTTCGTTGACCGCCGTGGCCGCCTGCTCGATCTCGGCATTCTGCTGGTGCAGGCCACGGTAGCTGTCTTCGGTGACCGAGTTCAGTTCGGTGGCGGCGCTGGCCAGCTGGGTGGCCGAGTCGCTGATATGGCGCATGGCTCCGCGCAGGTTGTCCTGCATCTGTTGCAAGGCGCGTTGCAGGCGGGTGACTTCGTCGTTGCCTTCGATATGGATCTGCTGGGTCAGGTCGCCCTCGGCCACATGCTCGGCGGTGCGCACGGCGCGCTCCAGCGGGCGGACGATGCCCCGGGTCAGCCACAGCGCCAGGGCGATGGTGGCCAGGGCGGCGATCAGCACGAAGACGATGATGATCTGCAGCGAGCGGTCGTACTGGGCTTCGGCGGCTTTGCCCTCGGCGTCGATCTGCTTGCCGTAGAGTTCGCCGAAGTCGGCCAGGGCCTTGCCGGAGTTTTCCACCACTTGCTTCATGTCCACCAGCAGCAGCTGGTTGAGGCCGGCGAGGTCTTTTTGCCGGGCCAGCTCGAAGGAGCGTGCCAGGCCACTGCGGTATTGCTCCAGGCTGGTGCGGAAGGCCTGCGCCAGGGCCTGTTCCGCCGGGGTGTCGATAAAGCCGTCGAGCACTGCCAGCTTGCTGTCGAGGTCCTTCAGGCGGGTGTCCATCTGGCCCTGGTAGGTCGCGGTGTTGGCCGGGTCGGGGTCGAGGGCCATGCGCAGGGAAATGGTGCGGATACGCAGCATGATCTCGCGGGTATCGGCGATCACCCGCAGGCTCGGCACCCAGTTGGTCTCGACGGCGACTTCGCTCTGGCGGATGGCCTGCATCTGTACCACGGCGAACCCGCCGAGCAGGGCGACCAGCAGGGAAATCAAGGTAAAGCCCAGGCCGGCGCGGCGGGCGATGGTCAGGTGGCGTAGGTTCATGGGGCAGGGATCCAGGGTGAGAGGCCGGTTTTTATAGTTGTACGATAACGTTCTCCATTTATCGGCGAATCCAGCCCCTTCTTGAGCTCCCTCGCGCGTATAAACAGGCTTTTTGCTAATAAAAGACCGATGAACGGTAGGTTGAGATCTGATGACTGGTGCATTTGTCCTGTTTCAGGGGCTAGTCATCGTACAACTTGTACGATAACCTACATCTACTTCGAAGCACTTACCTTCATCACCCAAGCGCCACAGGATGCCTACAACAATGACTCCACAAGAACTGCGCACCGTCCTCTCCCATGGCTTGCTGTCTTTCCCTGTCACCGACTTCAATGCCCAGGGCGACTTCCACCAGGCCGGTTACATCAAGCGTCTGGAATGGCTCGCCCCTTACGGCGCCACTGCCCTGTTCGCCGCCGGTGGTACCGGTGAGTTCTTCTCCCTGGCCGCCAGCGAATACAGCCAGGTCGTGAAGACCGCCGTCGACACCTGCGCCGGCTCCGTACCGATCCTCGCCGGCGTTGGTGGCTCGACCCGCCAGGCCATCGAATACGCTCAGGAAGCCGAGCGCCTGGGCGCCAAGGGCCTGCTGCTGCTGCCGCACTATCTGACCGAAGCCAGCCAGGACGGTGTTGCCGCCCACGTTGAAGCGGTGTGCAAATCGGTGAAGATCGGCGTGGTGGTGTACAACCGCAATGTCTGCCGCCTGAACGCCACCCAGCTGGAACGCCTGGCCGAGCGCTGCCCGAACCTGATCGGCTACAAGGACGGCCTGGGCGACATCGAACTGATGGTGTCCATCCGTCGTCGCCTGGGTGATCGCTTCAGCTACCTGGGTGGCCTGCCGACCGCCGAGGTTTATGCTGCTGCCTACAAGGCCCTGGGCGTACCGGTGTACTCGTCCGCGGTGTTCAACTTCGTGCCGAAGACCGCCATGGACTTCTACAACGCCATCGCCCGCGACGACCACGAAACCGTTGGCAAGCTGATCGACGATTTCTTCCTGCCGTACCTGGACATCCGCAACCGCAAGTCCGGCTATGCCGTGAGCATCGTCAAGGCCGGCGCCAAGCTGGCTGGCTACGACGCAGGCCCGGTGCGTACCCCGCTGACCGACCTGACCGCTGAAGAGTACGAAATGCTCGCAGCCCTGATGGACAAGATGGGTCCGCAATAAGCGTCGACCCTGCGGCCTGCCCCCAAGCCGCGCACCGGAGCGGGAAATCCCCGCTCCGGCTTACAACTCAAGAGCCCGCACAAGAATAATTAGTGGGAGTAACTTCAGATGCATGCGACTAAAAAGACGCACGTCCGTTATCTGATCCTGTTCATGCTGTTCCTGGTGACCACGATCAACTACGCCGACCGCGCAACTATCTCCATTGCCGGCTCGAGCCTGCAGAAGGACCTCGGCATCGATGCTGTCACCCTCGGTTATATCTTCTCGGCATTCGGCTGGGCCTATGTGCTCGGTCAGATTCCAGGCGGCTGGCTGCTGGACCGCTTCGGTTCGAAGAAGGTCTACGCCTTCAGTATCTTCACCTGGTCGTTGTTCACCGTATTGCAAGGCTTCGTCGGCTACATGCCGGTAGCCAACGCGATCATCGCCCTGTTCATGCTGCGTTTCCTGGTGGGCTTCGCCGAAGCGCCGTCCTTCCCTGGTAACGCGCGTATCGTCGCGGCCTGGTTCCCGACTGCCGAACGCGGTACCGCTTCGGCGATCTTCAACTCCGCGCAATACTTCGCCACCGTGCTGTTCGCTCCACTGATGGGCTGGATCGTCCATGCCTGGGGCTGGGAGCACGTGTTCATCGTCATGGGCGTCATGGGCATCCTCTTTGCCGGGGTCTGGCTGAAGGTGGTGTACAACCCGAAGGAACACCCGATGATCGGTGCCCAGGAACTGGAGCACATCGAGAAGAACGGTGGTCTGGTGGACATGGACAAACCCAAGGCGGCCGGTGCCAGCGGTCCGAAGTGGGGCTACATCAAGCAACTGCTGTCCAGCCGCATGATGCTCGGCGTCTACCTTGGCCAGTACTGCATCAACGCCATCACCTACTTCTTCCTCACCTGGTTCCCGGTGTACCTGGTGCAGGAGCGCGGCATGTCGATCCTCAAGGCGGGCATCATCGCCTCCTTGCCGGCGATCTGCGGCTTCGTCGGTGGCGTGCTGGGCGGGGTGATCTCCGACCACCTGCTGCGCCGCGGCAACTCGCTGACCTTCGCCCGCAAGGCGCCGATCGTCATCGGCCTGCTGCTGTCGACCTCGATGGTGATCTGCAACTACGTGGACGCCGAGTGGATGGTGGTCGGCATCATGGCCCTGGCGTTCTTCGGCAAAGGCCTCGGCGCGCTGGGCTGGGCGGTGGTATCGGATACCTCGCCGAAGCAGATCGCCGGCCTGTCGGGCGGTATGTTCAACACCTTCGGTAACATCGCCTCGATCACCACGCCGATCATCATCGGCTACATCATCAGCGCCACCGGTTCGTTCAAGTGGGCCCTGGTGTATGTCGGCGCCAACGCCCTGGTGGCGGTGTTCAGCTACCTGGTGATCGTCGGCCCGATCAAGCGGATCGAGCTGCGCGATACCCCGAAGGATGAAGCCACGGGCGTGCCTTCGGGCAAGCTGGCCGAATCGTCGAACTAAGAAGAACACGCAGCGCCCGGCCTTTTGGCCGGGCGTTCGCGGAAGAAACAAGCCTGAGAGATAACAAGAAGGGCACCATCATGCAGTTGATCGAAACTTCCGACTCGCCTCGCTATGTACGCCTGCACGATGACGACAATGTCGTCGTGGTGGTCAATGACGGTGGTCTGGGCGAGGGCGCCCGCTTCGCCGACGGCCTGACCTTGGTCGAAGGCGTGCCGCAGAGCCACAAGGTGGCTGTCACCGCGATCGCCAAGGGCGAGCCGGTGCGGCGCTACGGGCAGATCATCGGCTATGCCCTGGAAGACCTGCGCCAGGGTAGCTGGGTCAAGGAAACCCAACTGGCCATGCCCGCCGCGCCGGAGCTGGACAGCCTGCCGCGCTGCGACGCCGTGCCCGATGCCCTGCCGCCGCTGGACGGCTATACCTTCGAGGGCTACCGCAACGCCGACGGCACTGTCGGTACGCGCAACATCCTCGGCATCACTACCACCGTGCAGTGCGTCACCGGCGTGCTCGATCACGCGGTCAAGCGCATTCGCGAAGAACTGCTGCCCAAGTATCCCAACGTCGATGACGTGGTCGCCCTGACCCACAGCTACGGCTGCGGCGTGGCGATCAACGCCCGCGACGCCTATATCCCGATCCGCACCGTGCGCAACCTGGCGCGCAACCCCAACCTCGGCGGCGAAGCCCTGGTGATCAGCCTGGGCTGCGAAAAGCTCCAGGCCGGCCAGGTGATGCACGACAACGATCCGTCGGTGGACCTCAGCGAGCCATGGCTGTACCGCCTGCAGGACGCCAGCATGGGCTTCGTGGAGATGATCGAGCAGATCATGGCCCTGGCCGAAGCGCGCCTGGCCAAGCTCGACCAGCGCCGCCGCGAGACCGTGCCGGCCAGCGAGCTGATCCTCGGCATGCAGTGCGGCGGTAGCGATGCCTTCTCCGGCATCACCGCCAACCCGGCCCTGGGGTACGCCTCCGACCTGCTGGTACGGGCCGGCGCCACCGTGCTGTTCTCGGAAGTCACCGAAGTGCGTGACGCCATCTACATGCTCACCTCCCGTGCCGAGTCCCAGGACGTGGCCGATGCGCTGATCCGCGAGATGGACTGGTACGACCGCTACCTGGAAAGCGGTGCTGCCGACCGCAGCGCCAACACCACGCCGGGCAACAAGAAAGGCGGCTTGTCGAACATCGTCGAGAAGTCCCTCGGTTCCATCGTCAAGTCCGGCAGCGGCGCCATCCAGGGCGTGGTCGGGCCGGGCGAGCGGGTTGACCGCAAGGGCCTGATCTTCTGCGCCACCCCGGCCAGCGACTTCGTCTGCGGCACCCTGCAACTGGCCGCCGGGATGAACCTGCACGTGTTCACCACCGGTCGCGGCACGCCTTACGGCCTGGCCATGGCGCCGGTGGTCAAGGTCTGCACCCGTACCGAGCTGGCCCAGCGCTGGCCCGACCTGATCGATATCGACGCCGGCCGCATCGCCTCGGGCCGCGCCACCATCGAGGAGCTGGGCTGGGAGCTGTTCCACTACTACCTGGATGTCGCCAGCGGCCGCAAACAGACCTGGGCCGAGCAGCACAAGCTGCACAACGACATCACCCTGTTCAACCCAGCCCCGATCACCTGACTCAAGAGCACCTCAATCCCTGTGGGAGCTGGCTTGCCAGCGATTGCAGCTCCCACTGATTCAACCTTGTCCACAGGAGCCCCGAAATGCCAGAGATCCTCGGCCACAACTTCATCGCCGGCCAGCGTAGCGCTGCCGGTTCGCAGCGCCTGCAAAGCCTCGACGCCACCACCGGCGAAGCCCTGCCGTACAGCTTCGCCCAGGCCACCGAAAGCGAAGTGGACCAGGCCGCCCAGGCGGCTGCCGCTGCCTTCGCCGAATTCCGCCAACTGGCCCCGGCCCGTCGTGCCGAGTTCCTTGATGCCATCGCCGCCGAGCTGGACGAACTGGATGACGCTTTCGTCGCCATCGTCTGCCGCGAAACCGCACTGCCCGCCGCCCGTATCCAGGGCGAGCGTGGTCGTACCAGCGGTCAGATGCGTCTGTTCGCCCAGGTCCTGCGTCGTGGTGATTTCCTCGGTGCGCGTATCGACCTGCCGCTGCCTGATCGCCAGCCGCTGCCGCGGGTGGATATCCGCCAGATGCGTATCGGCGTCGGCCCGGTCGCGGTGTTCGGTGCGAGCAACTTCCCGCTGGCCTTCTCGACTGCCGGTGGTGACACCGCAGCGGCCCTGGCTGCCGGCTGCCCGGTAGTGTTCAAGGCCCACAGCGGCCACATGGCTACCGCCGATCTGGTCGGTTGCGCCATCCAGCGCGCCGCCGAACGTACCGGCATGCCGAAAGGCGTGTTCAACATGGTCTTCGGTGGTGGTGTCGGCGAGTGGCTGGTCAAGCACCCGGCGATTCAGGCGGTCGGCTTTACCGGTTCGCTGAAAGGTGGTGATGCCCTGTGCCGCATGGCCGCAGAGCGTCCACAGCCGATTCCGGTGTTCGCCGAGATGTCCAGCATCAACCCGGTGATCATCCTGCCGGCGGCCCTGGCCAAGCGTGGCGAGGCCATTGCTCGTGAACTGGCTGGTTCGGTGTGCATGGGCGCCGGTCAGTTCTGCACCAACCCGGGCCTGGTCATCGGCCTGCAATCGCCGCAGTTCAGCCAGTTGCTGGCTGATGTGGGTGGCCATCTGGATCAGCAGGCCGGGCAGACCATGCTCAACGCTGGCGGGCTGCGCAGCTATGTTGGTGGTCTGGAGCATCTTCAGGCGCACGATGGCATCCAGCACCTGGCCGGTCAGGCGCAAGAGGGCAGCCAGGCCCGTGCCCAGCTGTTCAAGGCGGACGCCCGTCTGCTGGTGGAGTCCGATCCGCTGTTGCAGGAAGAAGTCTTCGGTCCGACCACCGTTGCCGTCGAAGTTTCTGACAACGAGCAACTGCGCAGTGCGCTGCTGGGCCTGCGCGGCCAGTTGACCGCCACCCTGATCGGCGAGCCGGAAGACCTGGAAGCCTTCGCCTGGCTGGTGCCGCTGCTGGAAGAGAAGGTTGGCCGGATCCTGATCAACGGCTACCCGACCGGTGTGGAAGTTTGCGATGCCATGGTCCACGGCGGTCCGTACCCGGCCACCTCCGATGCTCGCGGTACTTCGGTGGGCACCCTGGCCATCGACCGCTTCCTGCGCCCGGTGTGCTACCAGAACTACCCGCAATCGCTGCTGCCGCAAGCGCTGCGCGACGCCAACCCGCTGGGGCTGCGTCGTCTGGTCAACGGTCAGTGGAGTGATGGCGCGATCGCGTGATCCTGCCGTAAAGAACAAGCCCCGCAATTGCGGGGCTTGTTCGTTTCAGGCGGTCTGGCTTTGCTGCTGTTCGGCGTCTTCGTGGGCCTGGCGCAGGCGCTCGCGGCTGTTGCTCAAGTGCATGCGCATGGCCATCTTCGCGCCTTCGCTGTCGCGGCGGGCGATGGCTTCGTAGATCGCCTCGTGCTCGTGACGCAGGCGGCCGAGGTAGTGGGACTGGTCGTCATGGGCCAGGTGCGCCGAATTCAGCCGGGTGCGCGGAATGATGCTGGTGCCCAGGTGGTTGATGATGTCGGCGAAGTAGTGGTTGCCGCTGGCCTGGGCGATCTGCAGGTGGAACTGGAAGTCCGCCGACACCGCGTCCGAGGCATGGGCGGCGCTCTCGTTCAGCTCATCCAGAGCCGCGCGCATACCGGCCAGGGCCTCGTCGCTGCGCCGCTGTGCGGCCAGGCCGGCCGATTCCACTTCCAGGGCGATACGCAACTCGAGGACCGCGAGGACTTCACGCAGGGTCACGATGGTTGCCGGATCGATGCGGAAGCTGCCGCCGCTGGGCTGGTCGAGCACGAAGGTGCCGATGCCGTGGCGGGTTTCCACCTGGCCGGAGGCCTGCAAGCGCGAGATGGCTTCGCGTACCACCGTGCGGCTCACGCCTTCCTCGGCCATGATCTGCGACTCGGTGGGAAGCTTGTCGCCGCGCTTCAATTGCCCGCTACGAATCCGCTCGGTCAGCACCGCGACCAGTTCCTGGGCCAGGCTACGCGGCTTGCGCCGGCCCCGCACCTGTACCTGCTGCTCTGTCATGCCTGTGTCGTTCATGTTGAAAAATAACCGTCATCATAGCTGATGCGGTTGTACGATCACATGGGCGGAGTGGGGAAAAGGGTAAAGAAAAATGAGGGTAGGACCAAGAGTCTGACTTGGTCCCAATTAGGGATCTTTAGGTCCCAAAAAAGGACCTATTGGGGCGAGACCATTGCCTGGTAGGTAGCGACCTGAAGTTTGGCTGTGGCTGCTATCAGCTCTGCTAGCAGATTCTCGTCCTCATCCATGTAGCCTTCATATTCCGCGAGGTTTCTTCGTTCGTGACAAAGCGCAAACAGGCGCACAGCAGCTTTGTCCAATGCCAGGGTATGACAGAGGCATTGAAAGACCAGATAGCGCCGATCAGAGCGGTATCCCTGGAGGCGCAAGGCAACAAGCGCCAATGCATGGGCCGAGTTGTAGGCGAGATCGAAACGGCTGGAAAACGATAGTCCTGATGCCTGGGCGTCCTTCAGGCGGTCGGTCGCTGATCTGAACAGACCCTCACATTCCTTGATGTCGTGCGGCTCAGCCTTGAGGCCTCCGGAGCGAACGAGGTTCTCCAGGCTGTCGTTGCTACCCATGTACGGCAACTTCCGGATCGTGTCCTACCAGTTCGATTTTTTCCTGCTCTGCTACTCGCAATACAAAGCTGTTTCCGGCGGCTTTCTTTTTCTCCCAGTCCGCAGGGGTATACAGCGTCGGGTTGATGGTTCTACCCAGACGTTCCTCGACGGGTAGCAAGCGCTCCATCACATCGCCGTAAACAAGGCCGTCACCGATCAGCATCAGATCCACATCACTACCTGCATGATCACTGCCTTTTGCAATGGAGCCATACACGAAGGCCCAGACCAGTTGCCCGGCAAGCGGCTCCAGCGTCATGCGCAACTGTTCGGCAATGCCAAAGGTCTTGCGCACGATGCCCAGAAGTTCGGCATGAATCGGGCAATCCGGATTGGCTTGGTAATGCGTTTGGTTGCCCTGGCGTTTCAGGGTCAGGATGCCGGACTGATGGAGGCGTTCCAGTTCGCGAAGGAGGCCGCCTTTACCCACCTGTGCCCAGCGGGAAATTTCGTTGGTGTAGAAGCTTTGGTCCGGCTTGCCGTAAAGCAGGCTCAGGATTTTTTGCTGCGTAGTGGAGAACAGGACAGCGCTGAGTGATATGGCTGGCATGAACGTCTCAAGAGGTCTCAAAAAAGGAACGATAGGTCCTGTTTTGGGGGCTTTCAAGTCATGGCTTTCGCAATTCCTCATCAAGGCTCCGAATCCCTCCACCATCTCGGCAAAAATGTCACGTTTCACAAGAGTTCCTCATGCACAGTTCGACTACGAAGGAAAATGAGCGGTGGGGAACAGCTTCCTCCATAAGCGGCGAGCGATTAAGAGGACGACGTCTGACGTGAAGGTAGGATCGGTCTGGCTTTTCTTACGCCCATAAAAAAGCCGCGCATTCGCGCGGCTTCGGCGTATCTGGTGGGCCCACACGGAAAAGGATCATGAGCCCGAGAAGAACGCCCATGGTCGTTGGTAAAACTCAGCATCTAGCTGATTTTATTGGATATTGAAATTTATTGAGGCGCGATATCCGATCCCGGTGTGGACGTGATGTGGACGCTCAGAACTGTACCACCCTTCACACCTTTTCAATTCCTTGCACACCGTGCAATGCCTCTCGCCTGCCCAGGGCCCACGGGGGGGCTGATCCGCGCCCCCGTTTCATCGCACCTGATTTTTGCATTTTTTCTGATGCAAAGCGCGTCGGCGGGAGGGGGATAAGTGATTTTTCGTGCAGTTTTTTTCTCGCGCTGAAGATTTCCCTCGCCGACACTGAGTGGCGTTGGGGCGCGGTTGCGGCACTAGCAACTCAGTATATGCTTGAGCAGCAGATATAGAGGGGGATCGAAAAGCTATTCGAAGCGCACCGTTTTGATGATATGGCTTAGCATAAATTTTGGCATTAATAAAATAATCAGGGGTCGTCAATGTTTCTAACTAAAAGTTGTAGGCGGGAGTTTAATGTAAGGAATAGTGGAACATTGATGCTGGGGACACTTCATGAGTACAGAGAAACTGAAGAAGACCAAATAGCGGATAGGAATGAAGGGGAACTGATTTTTGAGCTTGAGTTTAACGGAGAGGTAAATATACCGGTTCATTGGTTCAATGCATTCACCAATGGCGCGATTCTAATTCCCGTAGAGCCGTTTCCGCGGTTCCCTGGACACACAAGCGCCATGTTCGAACGGCTGGAAATTCTAAAAGCTAATAGAACGTCTGTGACTGTTTGCAATACTAAAGCATTGATCCATCGTCAATCTCTTAACAGCTTCGTGTATTGCATGTCTGCGGTTGCGCAGCCGGATCAATGCAAGGGAATTTTCCAGGGATATGATGATTATTGGCACATTGATGCGAAACATGTTGGTAACTTCTCACGTGGAATGTGCCAGGCTTTGAGGACCAAGATTCAAGACGGGCGTGAGAGAAATGAACATATTGTCCCTCCCGAAATTAATTTTAACAATTTAATTATACATGTTATGGCGGACCACGTTAAGTATATTCCAAGGAGCTATGAATTCACTAACGCCAATCAGCAGGAGATGGAAGAATTTTTTAGGAGGATGGCATATATGGCATTTATAAAGCCCCCGGAGAAATTTTCGCACGAGAAGGAGTTCCGATTTGAGTTTGCAATGTCGTATGAGGATGAGTATGTTGAGCCGCTGATGAAGAATGTGATATTGAACTCTAGGTTTTTAGAGCAGTATTTACTCTAGATCTATCCTGGGATTGTTATGGGCTTCATGACTCCTGAGAACTTCCGGGCGGCTAGTTGATAGGCTGCAAATGCAGCAGCGTTGTTTGGAACTGGGCTTGAAGCATGGGTGTGGCTTGCGATCTGATCGTTCATTTGTTCAACCAGGTCCAGCAGGTCGCACAGCACCTGTAGCACGTTCACCCCTTCGAACCCCAGCCAGGTCTTCGGCGCGATGCTCCGTCGAATGCCCTGGATGCGCTCCTGCAGGTCGCCGCCGACCGTGGTGTTCAGCTTCTGCCCGACCACCAGGTTCAGATCCCGTCCAGTCGCCTGGTGCAGGTCGTCGATCGCCGCCAGGCTGGCCGCTCCGCCCGACAGCAGCTTGAGCGCGCCCAGGGCCTCCACTCGCGCTCGATCGTTTCCGCCCCTCTGACATAGCCAGTTCCCGCGTCGACGCGCTGCTGGGATGCTGTCAGACCTAGTCCTTTTCGGTGCTCGGGGCCAGGCCGTGCGGCATGAATTGCTGGATGAAGGGCTTATGCAGCAGGCCGTATCGAAGGGCAGCGGCTGCATGACTTGCTGCTTTCTTTGCAGCAGGGTGGACGTTTTGTGGGCATTTCAGTTCTGAGTGATCTCGTGAACTGATTCGCCAGAAACGCGAAAGCCGCGCAGTGCGCGGCTTTCAACCTGGTGGGCCCACACGGACTCGAACCGTGGACCAAAGGATTATGAGTCCTCTGCTCTAACCAACTGAGCTATAGGCCCCAGTGGTCGCGGATTATATCGAGGGATTCCAGGCAGTGCCATCCGAAAGATCGGAAAGTACTATGCGCAAAAACGACTCGGCGAAGGCGTTTGCCGGTAGCGGCAGACTGACGATGTAGCCCTGGATCTGTTCGCAGCCTTCGTCGGCGAGGAATTGTTGCTGGGCCTGGGTTTCCACGCCTTCGGCGATGACCGTGAGTTGCAGGCTGCGGCCGAGGGCGATGATGGCGCGGGCGATGGCGGCGTCGTTGGGGTCGTCGGGCAGGCCGCGGATGAAGGATTGGTCGATCTTGAGGATGTCCAGCGGCAGGCGCTTGAGGTAGCTGAGGGACGAGTAGCCGGTGCCGAAATCGTCGATCGCCAATTGCACGCCGAGGCGCTTGAGCTGGTGGAGGATCGCCAGGCCTTCTTCGGCCTGGCTCATGATGAAGTTCTCGGTGATCTCCAGTTGCAGGTCGCCGGCCTTGAGCTGGCAGCTTTTGAGCAACTGTTCGATGCGTCGCACCAGGCCCGGCTGGCGCAACTGGGCGCCGGCGAGGTTGACCGAGAGCGGGCCGAAGGCCTGGTATTGGCGTTTCCAGGCCTGCATCTGCCGGCAGGCATGCTCCAGCACCCAGTCGCCGAGCTGGAGGATCATGCCGTTTTCTTCCGCCAGGGGGATGAAGTGCTCGGGAGGGACGTCGCCGAAGGTCGGGTTGCTCCAGCGGATCAGCGCTTCGGCACCGACCAGGCGCTGGGTCTTCAGGCTCAGCTTGGGCTGAAAGTACAGGCGCAGTTCGTTGCGCTCGATGGCCCGGCGCAGTTCGTGTTCTAGGGCGATGCGCTCGCTGGCCTGGGCGGTTAGGTCGCGGGTGTAGGCTTCGACACGGTTGCGGCCCTTGGCCTTGGAGCGGTACATGGCCGCATCGGCGTTGCGGATCAGCGAGGCGACATCGGTACCGTCCTGTGGATAAAGGCTGATGCCAATGCTGGCGCTGGAGAAGAACTCGTGGTCGCCGGCCTGGAAGGGCGCGTTGAAGCAGGCCAGGACCTTCTGCGCGATATGCTCGGCGTCGCTGGCCTGATGCAGGCCGGGCAGGAGAATGATGAATTCGTCGCCGCCGAGGCGGGCGACGGTATCGATGTCCCGTACCTGTTCCTTGAGACGGTGGGCGATGGCCTTGAGCAGCAGGTCGCCGACCGGGTGGCCGAGGCTGTCGTTGATGTGCTTGAAGCGGTCCAGGTCAAGAAACAGCACCGCGCCCTGGCGGCTCGATGCCTGTGGACAACTCAGTGCGCCCTGCAGGCGGTTCTCGAACAGGGTGCGGTTGGGCAGGCCGGTGAGCGGGTCGTGGTGGGCCTGGTAGTCGAGCTTGGCCTGGGCGTGCTTGAGACTGGAGATATCGGCGAACACGGCGACGAAGTGGGTGGTGCCCAGTTCCGGGTTGCGCACGGCACTGATGGTCAGCCAGGCGGGATAGAGCTCGCCATTCTTGCGCCGGTTGAGGATCTCGCCCTGCCAGTGGCCATCGGCACTGAGCTGGTGCCACATGGCGGCGTAGAACGCGCTGTCGTGCTGGCCTGAGGCAAGCAGGCGCGGGGTGCGGCCAAGGGTCTCGGCCTCGCTGTAGCCGGTGATTTCGCTGAAGGCGCGGTTGACTGCGCTGATGCGTTGGTCGGTGTCGGTGATCAGTACGCCCTCGGCGGTGTTTTCGAAGACGGTGGCTGCCAGTTGCAGCTTTTCCTGCATCTGGTGACGGTCGGTGATGTCCCGGGCGATGGTCAGCATGCAGTCGGTGCCGCCAATCGGCAGCGGCCTGGCCGACAGCTCGCAGAGACGGATCTGACCGTCGGCACGGCGCAGGTTGCAGCTGTAGTCGCGTACGAAACCGTCTCGTTTAAGCAGTTCGAGCATCTCTCGGCGTTCGTTGAGGTCGACCCAGATTCCCAGGTCGATCGCGGTATGGTCGAGGGAGTTCTGCATTTCGAAGCCGGTCAGGCGGCAGAAGCCTTCGTTGACCTCCAGCAGCAGGCCATCGCTCTGCCGTGACAGCAGCATGCCGTCGGGAGAGGCATGGAAGGCCTTGGCGAATTTCTCTTCGGAAATCTGCAGTTGTTCCTGGGTTTCCTTGAGCTGGCTGATGTCGCGCACCGACACCACCAGCGCCGGGGTGCTTTCCAGGTCGAAGGACTCGGCGGAGATCAGGCCGGTGAACAATTGGCCGTTGCTGCGCCGGAAGGTCATTTCCAGGTTGCGCACGCTACCCCGTTGCAGGCGCTGCAGCAGGTTGGGGCCGATGCCGTCGATCCCCCAGATATTCAGCTCGGTGGCGGTGCGGCCAATGACCTGGGCCGGTGTGAGGCCGATCTGTTCCTCGAAGGTTTCGTTGATTTCCAGCAGGCAGCCATCGCTGAGGCGGGCGATGACCAGGATGTCCGGGCATTGATGGAACACCGAGGCGAACTTCTGTTCCGACAGGCGCAAGGCCTGTTCGGTGTGTTTGGCCTCGCTGATGTCGATCATCAGGCCGCGCATTACCGGGCGGTGCCCGTGTTCGATAAGGCTGACGATGTCGCGGATCCACAGGGTCCGGCCGTCGGCACGGATCACCCGGTAGTCGAGGCTGTGATCGCGACCGGCGGCGGTTTCCGCATCGCAGTAGGCCTGGGCCCACAGGGCGTCATCAGGGTGCAGGATGGAGCGCCAGAAACCAGGGGTGAGCCAGTCGCTCAAGGGATAGCCGAGCAGATCCTCGGCGTGGGGCGAGACATAGTTGTAGGTGAAGTCGTTGGCGTCGGCTTCCCAGGCAATGGCCGAGAGGCTCTCGACCAGGCCGCGATAGTGGTATTCGCTGCTGCGCAGTTCCTGTTCCAGGGCGATGCGTCGGGAAATTTCCGAGCTGAGGCGGCGATTGACGCGAATCACCGCCGCCAGGATCGCCACCAGGAACAGCACGCCGGGCAGACCGTAGAGCAACAGGTCGCGCCATAGCGGGCGCTGGTCGAGTACCTTGCCGACCCAGCGCTCCTGGATGCTGGCGATTTCTTCCGGGGTCATGTCCGCCAGCACCTTGTCGAGGATGCCGACAAGGACCTTGTTCTCCGGCGGCGTGCCCATGGCCAACTGATAGCGGTAGGGCGTTTCGCCGCTGACGTAGAGGCCTTCCAGTTTGAGTTCGCGCAGGCTCCAGACGCTTGAGGCCAGATCGCCGACCACCGCATCGACCTCATCGGTGGCCAGCGCCTGCAGCGCCGAACTGACGTTGGGCATGGCGACCAGGTTGAGGTCCGGATAATGGGTGCGCAGCAGTTCGTGGGGGGCGTAGTTCTCCACCACGGCGATCTTCAAGCCGTACAGGTCCTTGATCGTACTGGGATGCGGGCCGCCTTCGTGGGCGAGGATGACGATGGGGAAATCCAGGTAGGGGCGCGTGAAGGACAGGTAGGCCTGGCGCTCCGGCGTGGACATGGCTGCGGGCAGCAGGTCGAGTTGCTTGTTCTGCGCTTGTTCGAGCACCTGGGTCCAGTTGGCGGGTGCGCCGAGGACGAAGTTGATTCCCAGGCGTTCCCGGATCACGGCGATGTAGTCGGCGGCCAGTCCCTGGTAGCGGCCTTCCTGGTCCCGGTATTCGAAGGGTAGCCACGAAGCGTCAACGCCGAGGCGCAGGCTGGGGTGGGCATCGAGCCACGCCTGCTCTTCATCGGTCAGGGTCAAGGCGCCGGCCACGGCGCTCCAGAAAGGCAGGAGCGACAGTAGAAGGGCCGGCAATCTCGGCATAGCGGCCTCGTCGAACAAATGGATAGCTTCGAGTGTAGACGGGCATTCCGCCTTGAGGGCTGCGGTCGACCGGCAGTTTGCCGTTGCCGAAAAGAAAAACCCCGGCGGCTGCCGGGGTTCGTCTTGTTACTCGTCGAGGAAGGAGCGCAGATGCTCGCTTCGCGTCGGGTGGCGCAGCTTGCGCAGCGCCTTGGCTTCGATCTGACGGATCCGCTCGCGGGTCACGTCGAACTGCTTGCCGACTTCTTCGAGGGTGTGATCGGTGTTCATGTCGATACCGAAACGCATGCGCAGCACCTTGGCTTCGCGTGCGGTCAGGCCCGAGAGCACGTCACGGGTAGCTTCCTTGAGGCTTTCCACCGTGGCCACATCGATTGGCGACTGCATGGTCGAGTCCTCGATGAAGTCGCCCAGATGCGAGTCTTCGTCGTCACCGATCGGGGTTTCCATGGAGATCGGCTCTTTGGCGATCTTCAGTACCTTGCGGATCTTGTCCTCAGGCATTTCCATGCGCTCGCCCAGCTCTTCCGGGGTCGGTTCGCGACCCATTTCCTGGAGCATCTGCCGGGAAATGCGGTTGAGCTTGTTGATCGTCTCGATCATGTGCACCGGGATACGGATGGTGCGCGCCTGGTCGGCGATCGAGCGGGTGATCGCCTGGCGAATCCACCAGGTGGCGTAGGTCGAGAACTTGTAGCCGCGACGGTATTCGAACTTGTCCACCGCCTTCATCAGGCCGATGTTGCCTTCCTGGATCAGGTCGAGGAATTGCAGGCCGCGGTTGGTGTACTTCTTGGCGATCGAGATCACCAGACGCAGGTTGGCCTCGACCATTTCCTTCTTGGCGCGACGAGCCTTGGCTTCACCGATCGACATGCGACGGTTGATGTCCTTGATCTCGGCGATGGTCAGGCCGGTCTCGGCCTCGAGGTCGACCAGCTTCTGCTGGCAACGCACGATGTCGGCGTCCAGGCGACCCAGGGCTTCGGCCCACTTGGTGCTGCGCTTGGAGAGATCGCCGCTCCAGGTCATGTCGACTTCGTTGCTCGGGAACAGACGCAGGAAGTCGGCACGAGGCATGCGGGCATCACGAACGCACAGTTGCATGATGGCGCGTTCCTGGGCACGCAGGCGATCCAGGGCACCGCGCACGCGCTCGACCAGGGATTCGAACTGCTTCGGCACCAGCTTGATCGGCATGAACAGCTCGGCCAGGGCCAGCAGCTCGGCAACGCCTTGCTTGCTGTCGCGACCATGCTTTTTCAGGACCTTGACGGTGGCTTCCAGTTGCTCGGCGACGGCGCCGAAACGCTGGCGGGCGACTTCCGGATCGGGACCGCTTTCGGTCTCTTCCTCTTCGTCGCCGTTTTCGTCCTTTTCCTCGTCCTCGTCGTCACTCTCTTCTGCCGGGGCAGCCTTGGGGTCGACGGGCGGTGGCATCTCGGCCGGGGCCGCGATGCTGTCATCGGGATCGATATAGCCGCTCAGGACGTCCGACAGACGGCCGCCTTCAGCGGTAACGCGATCGTATTCACCGAGGATGTATTCGACGGTACCGGGGAAGTGGGCGATGGCGCTCATCACTTCGCGAATGCCTTCCTCGATCCGCTTGGCGATTTCGATCTCGCCTTCACGGGTCAGGAGTTCGACGGTACCCATTTCGCGCATGTACATGCGCACCGGGTCGGTGGTGCGACCGATGTCGGTTTCCACAGCCGCCAGCGCAGCGGCGGCTTCTTCGGCCGCGGCTTCGTCGGTGTCGGCTTCGGCCAACAAAAGGGCATCCGCATCCGGAGCACTCTCGAATACGTTGATCCCCATGTCGTTGATCATGCGGATGATGTCTTCCACCTGTTCCGGATCTGAAATATCCTCCGGCAGGTGGTCGTTGACCTCCGCGTAAGTCAGGTAGCCCTGCTCACGACCGCGGGTGATCAACTCTTTGATGCGAGACTGCTGTTGCGCTTTTCCGGACATAACACCCTATCCACTGAAGGTCTTGGCGGGCAAAAAACAAGCCGAGGATTATACCCGAGCATGGACCTCACGCGCCAGTTGAGGTCGGGGTTTGTGCGGGAACATTGCGACTCAGGAGGTCGCGCAGCTGATTTTTTTCCTCTGCGCTCAATTCGCTCTGACGTGCTTTCCGGAGCAGATGTTCCAGGCTGCGCTCGCGTTGGCGAGCGGACAAGCTAGTTATAGTGTCGAAAAACTGTTGTTCAAGGTTGTCGGCATCGATCAGCCATTCCTTTTCCGCCAGCGCCCGCAGCAGACGGCCCTGCTCGGTACCGTGCCAGCGCGCGATCAACTGTAGTGAGCGTAGCTCAGGATTCTTTTGCAGGGCCTCCAGCAGTGCCACCAGCAACTGGGCGTAGACGTGCTCTTCGTCGGCGAAGTGGCTGGCGTCCTCGACCTTGCGCGCCAGTGCCGGGTGGTGCAGCAGGGTGCGCAGGGCGCTGAGCGTCGGCGGTTCGACCGAGGTCGGCACCCGTGGTGGATGATTCTGCTGCTGGCCGTTGCGATCCCAGGGCTTGCCCTTGCCGCCTTTCTTGTCCCACGGCTTGCCGTCCCACTTCTTCTTCTGCTGGCCGCCACCCTGCTGTGGTGTCCACTGTTGCTGCGCCTGCGCCTGCGGCTGGAAATGTTCCGCGTGGTGGAAGTCGCTGTAGTCCGGGCTGTAGTCGGGAATCGCATCGTAGTCGATGCCCGGGTCGTAGGCCGGCGGCGGGGTTTCCCGCGGCGCACTCTGGGCCAGTTGCTCGACCTGCTGATTGTCCAGGCCGGTGATTTCCTTCAGGCGGTTGCGCATCAGCGCGCGCAGGTTGGCACCCGGGACCTTGTCGATCAGCGGCGCGGCCAGGGTGGCCATGTGCGCCTTGCCTTCCAGCGAGCGCGGGTCGGCTTCCTCGGTGAGTTGCTGGAAGAAGTAGTCGGCCAGGGGCTGCGCATGCTGGTTGATGCGGGCACGGAAGGCGTCGGTGCCTTCGGCGCGGACCAGGGTGTCCGGGTCCTCGCCCTCGGGGAGGAACAGGAAGCGCGCCTTGCGCCCATCCTGCAGACTCGACAGCGTGGCCTCCAGCGCTCGCCAGGCGGCGTTGCGGCCGGCCTGGTCGCCGTCGAAGCAGAACAGCACGCTGGGCACCACGCGGAACAGGCGCTTGAGGTGTTCCTCGCTGGTCGCCGTGCCCAGGGTCGCCACCGCATTGCGCAGGCCCTGCTGAGCCAGGGCGATGACATCCATGTAGCCCTCGACGACGATGATCTCGTCGAGGTTGCGATTGAACTTGCGCGCCTCGTACAGCCCGTACAGCTCCTGGCCCTTGTGAAACACCGGGGTTTCCGGGGAGTTCAGGTACTTGGGCTTGTCGTCGCCCAGTACCCGGCCACCGAAGGCGATGACCCGGCCGCGGCTGTCGCGGATCGGGAACATCACCCGGTCGCGGAAGCGGTCGTAGCGCTTGCCGCTTTCGGCGTTCTCGATCAGCAGGCCGGCGTCGATCATGGCCTTTTGCTGCAGATTGTCGCTGCTCAGGTGCTTGAACAGGTTGTCCCAGCCCGGCGGGGCAAAGCCCAGGCCGAAATCACGGGCGATTTCCCCGGACAGTCCACGACCTTTGAGGTACTCCACGGCGGCCTTGCGGGTCGGGTGGCTTTTCAGGGCCTGGCGATAGAACTCGGCGGCGGCGGTAAGCAGCGGATAGAGCGGCGAGTCGGTGGGTTGGCGCGGTGTGCGTCCGCGTCCGCCTTCCTCGCGGGGGATCTCCATGCCGGCGGCTTTCGCCAGTTCCTCGACCGCCTGGGGAAAGTCCAGGTTGTCGTGGTCCATGATGAAGCCGAGGGCATTTCCGCCAGCGCCGCAGCCGAAGCAGTAATAGAACTGTTTGTCGGGACTGACGCTGAAGGACGGGGTCTTTTCCTTGTGGAACGGGCAGCAGGCGGTGAGGTTCTTGCCAGCTTTTTTCAGCTGCACGCGCGAACTCACCACATCGACGATATCGGTGCGGTTGAGAAGGTCGTCAATGAAACTCTGGGGAATCAGCCCGGCCATGGCTCTCTCGTCATCAGGCGATAATCAAGTCTATCGCTAATGCTGCGGGAACGACGGTGCATTCGAAACCAGGTCGAATGGCAGACGCAAGAAACGGAAAAGAAGATGTGCTCGTCGATAACCCGTGAGGGCCCGTCAGTGTGACGTGCACGACTGGCGATAAAGCCAGTTCTGACGATTGGGGCAGGCTGCCCGGGCTGGGAACCAGTCTGGGCGTCTCCGGCGATACGACAGGTGTCGTGGCTGGAGTGAACAGCTCAATCGACTGCCGGCAGCCCGGCTTTAGGCCGGGCGAGGCAGAAGCTTGCGTAGAACGTCTGTATCAGTACAGACGAACGGCGCGGCGCTGTTCGCGCTGAACTTTCTTGGCGTGACGCTTAACAGCAGCAGCTGCTTTGCGCTTACGCTCGGAAGTCGGCTTCTCGTAAAATTCGCGGCTACGAACTTCAGCCAGTACACCGGCTTTTTCGCAGGAGCGCTTGAAACGACGCAGAGCTACGTCGAAGGGTTCGTTCTCTTTAACTTTGACGGCTGGCATCCAGAGCTACCTTCATTCATTACCGGGGTCAACGAACTCGTGGCAGAAAATGTGCACTGGAGTACGTCGGTTTTTAAGGGTTGCGGATGTTAACTCTTAGCCAGCCGGAATGCAAAGCCTCTGATCGAAAACCGCTGGTCGGCACCGGGAGCGAGGACTATCATGCGCGCCTTCGAATTCAGCCTCGACAAGGCAAGAACCCATGCTAGTACTGGGATTGGAAACATCCTGCGATGAAACCGGCGTCGCCCTCTACGACAGCGAGCGCGGCCTGCTGGCCGACGCGCTGTTCAGCCAGATCGACCTGCACCGCGTCTACGGCGGCGTGGTGCCGGAGCTCGCCTCCCGCGACCACGTCAAGCGCATGCTGCCGCTGATCCGCCAGGTCCTGACCGAGGCCGACTGCGTCGCCACCGATATCGATGCCATTGCCTACACCGCCGGTCCCGGCCTGGTCGGCGCCTTGCTGGTCGGCGCGTCGTGCGCCCAGGCCCTGGCGTTCGCCTGGGGCATCCCGGCGCTGGGCGTGCATCATATGGAAGGTCACCTGCTGGCGCCAATGCTCGAAGAGCAGCCGCCGGAGTTTCCGTTCGTCGCCTTGCTGGTTTCCGGCGGGCATACGCAATTGGTTCGCGTCGATGGCATCGGTCGCTACGAACTGCTCGGCGAGTCGCTGGACGACGCCGCCGGCGAGGCCTTCGACAAGACCGCCAAGCTGATCGGCCTGCCTTATCCCGGTGGTCCGGAAATCGCCCGTCTGGCAACCCAGGGTGTGCCGGGGCGCTTCACCTTCCCGCGGCCGATGACCGATCGTCCCGGCCTGGATTTCAGCTTCAGTGGCCTGAAGACCTTCGCTCTGAACACCTGGCAGCAGTGCAAAAGTGCTGGGGACGACGGAGAACAGACTCGCAGCGACATCTCTCTGGCCTTCCAGCAGGCGGTGGTGGAGACTCTCACCATCAAATGCCGTCGCGCCCTCAAGCAGACTGGCCTCAAGCGTCTGGTGATCGCCGGTGGCGTGAGTGCCAACAAGGCGCTGCGGGCTTCGCTGGAAGAAATGACTGCCGGACTCAAGGGCAATGTCTTCTACGCTCGCCCGAAGTTCTGCACTGATAACGGTGCGATGATTGCCTACGCCGGTTGCCAGCGCCTCGCCGCCGGTCAGCAGGAAACCCTGGCGATCAGCGTGCAGGCGCGCTGGCCGATGGAAACCTTGCAGGCGATTTAAAAGTGACGCTCGCGTCCGGCGAACAGATCGCGCAGGTTGCCGCGATGACGCCAGACGATGAGCAGGGTCAGCAGGGTCATCGGCAGCAGCGCTTCCGGCTCGCGCCAGGCCAGCAATGGCAGGGTCAGCGGCGTGGCGATCAGCGCCGCCAGCGAACTGGTACGGGTGAGGTAGAAGGTCAGCAGCCAACTGGTGATGGCCAGCAGGGCGGCCGGGGGATACAGGCCGAGGAGCATGCCGGCGGCGGTGGCGACGCCCTTGCCGCCGCGGAAGCGGAAGTACAGTGGAAACAGATGGCCGAGTACCGCGCAGAGGCCGATCCAGGCCTGTTGCTGCTGGTCCAGGCCAGCCAGTTTGGCCAGCAGGACTGGCACCAGGCCCTTGCACAGGTCGCCGAGCAGGGTCAGGATCGCCAGTTTGCGCCCCGCCAGGCGCAGCATGTTGGTGGCACCGGCGTTGCCCGAGCCGCTCATGCGCGGGTCGGGGCTGCCGTTGAGGCGGCTGAGGACGATGGCGAAGGACAGAGAGCCAAGCAGGTAGGCGAACATCGCCAGTAACCAAAACATGCTAACTATTCCGGGCAAGGACGCCCCTGATTCTAACGGCGCAAGGCGCCCTTGTCGTGCTGTGGAGAGAAGTGCTTGGACAGAGTGTTCATCGAGGGGCTGGAAGTCGACACCGTGATCGGCGCCTACGACTGGGAGCGGGGCATTCGCCAGTGCCTGCGCCTTGACCTGCGGTTTGCCTGGGACAATCGCCCGGCCGCGGCCGGCGACGACCTCACCCTGGCCCTGGACTATGCCAGCGTTTCCGCGCGCATCCAGGCCTTCGCCGAGCAGGCGCAGTTCCAGTTGGTGGAAACCTTCGCCGAGCGCCTGGCCCAGGTGCTGATGGAGGAGTTCAACATTCCCTGGCTGCAACTGAAGCTGACCAAGCCCGGCGCAGTGCCGGCAGCTACCGGTGGTGTCGGCGTGGAGATCGAGCGCGGATGCCTCTGATACGGGTTTACCTGGGGCTTGGCAGCAACGTCGAGCGCGAGCGGCACCTGACCGCCGGGCTCGATGCGCTGGCCGGCTTTCTCCAGCAGATGCACTGCTCGCCGGTCTTCGAGAGCCAGGCAGTGGGTATCAAGAGCGGACCCTTTTTCAATCTGGTGGTGACCGGCCTGACCGACCTGCCACTGATCGAACTGGATCGCCGGCTCAAGTTCATCGAGGCCGACAACGGCCGCTATGCGCCGGAGCGCAAGGGCCTGCCGCTGGATATCGACGTGCTGCTGTACGGCGATCTGCACGGCAATTTCGATGGGCTGATCCTGCCCCGCGCCGAGATCCTGAAGAACGCCTTCGTCCTTTGGCCGTTGTCGTTGATCGCTCCCGAGGTGCTGCATCCCGGTGCGGGCAAAACCATGGCCCAGCTGTGGAGCGAGGCGCAGATCGAGCAAGTCCTGGCCCCCGTGCCGTTTCTCTGGCATGAGCAGCAACTGACGCCTGCCACTCTCTGAGCGATCGGCAGGCGGAGTACAAGAAGGGTTGCGATGCATGTGATAAGTCTTATCATTCGCGTCTTGTTCCCTTCTCCTACTGCGTGCCGCTGCCATGCCTTCTTCCCCTCAGACCGGTACTACCGATATTGCGGCGCTGTATGACAGTCAGCACCGTTGGTTGCTGAACTGGCTGCGGCGTCGGCTGAACTGTCCGCAAAGCGCCGCCGACCTCGCCCAGGACACCTTCCTGCGTCTCCTGGCAAAAAATCAGCCGCTCGAGATCCATGCTCCGCGCAGTTTCCTGGCGACGGTGGCGCAGAGTGTGCTGTCCAACCATTTCCGTCGGCAGAAGCTCGAACGTGCCTACCTTGAGGCTCTGGCAGCCATGCCGGACGCGCTTGCCCCCGATCTGGAAACCCAGGCCATTCTTCTGGAAACCCTGGTAGCACTGGATGCCGTGCTGGAGCGATTGGAGCCGCCGGTACGTCAGGCGTTTCTTTGGTCGCAGCTGGATGGCCTGAGCCATGCGCAAATCGGCGAGCGGCTTGGCGTGTCGGCGTCCACCGCCATGCGCTACATCGCCAGGGCCGGGGCCCGCTGCATTGTGCTCGACCCCAGCCTGGACCTGGCATGAGCGGCGCTGCGGAGATCACCCTGGAAATCGCCGAGCAGGCGATGTCCTGGTACCTGGAACTGGCGGAACCGCAGGTCAGCGCCGAAACCCTGCTGGCCTGCCAGCGCTGGCGGCAAGCCAGCCACCTGCATGAACAGGCCTGGCAGCGCGCGGAAAACCTCGGCCGACGCATGAGCGGCATGCGCCAGCACCGACCGTTGGCCAACGCCACGCTGTGCGGTGGTGGATCGCGTCGCCGGGTGATCAAGCAACTGGCCCTGTTGCTGGTGGCCGGGGCGGGCACCTGGGCCGCGCGGGAAAGCGGACTGGTAGCACCCCTGCTTGCCGATTACCGCAGTGCAGTGGGCGAGCGACGTAACCTCGCGCTAGCCGATGGCCTTCAGCTTCAGCTCAACACGGACAGCGCCATCGATGTTCAGGAGCGGCGGATCGAGCTGCTACGCGGTGAAATCCTGGTGACACTCGACCGTTCTGCGCCGGGCCGGCGCTTGCGGGTTGAAACCCGAGAGGGGGCGGTGACCTCGGCGCAGGGGCAGTTCAGCGTGCGTCAGCGCGATGGTTACAGCCAGGTTGCCCTGCTGCGTGGTGACGCGCGGATCGAGCCATACAGCGGAGCGCCTCGCAGCCTGGAGAGGGATGAGCGGGTGAACTTCACTCGGCAGGAGATCTTCGCCCGCCGTGGTAGCAGCGCCGAACTGGCCTGGACCCAGGGCATGATCGTCGCCGACAGCCAGCCGCTGGGCGATTTTCTCGTCGAGCTGTCGCGCTACCGTCATGGTCACCTGGGCTGTGATCCGTCCCTCGCTGGTCTGCGGGTTTCCGGAACCTATCCACTGGACGATACCGACCGTGTGCTGGCGGCGGTAAGCCGTACCCTGGATCTGCAACTGAACTCGGTGACCCGCTACTGGGTCACCCTGCAACCCCGTGCCGTGAACGGTTGAAACTTTTTTCCGCGAAGGTGATGCGTTTGCTTCTCTCGCGAGACTCAACCCGCAGACGTTCAACATTCATCGGGGGAGTCGTTGCATGAACAAGGGTGTACAAACACTGGCAGGGGCAGTAGCGCAGGGCATCGCCTGCATGGCGCTGGCCGCTCCGCTGGCATTGCTGCCGGGCTGGGCCGGTGCCGCCGAACAGGCTGTGCAGACGTTCGATATCGCACCTGGTCCTTTGGCCGGGGCGCTCAACCAGTTCGGTCAGACGGCGCATATTTTGCTGTCGTACCCGGCTCAATTGGTCGAAGGAAAATCCAGCCCAGGCCTGCAAGGCCAGCACGCTGTCGAGGGTGGCCTGGCGCTGTTGCTGGCAGGCACGGGTATCCAGCCGGTCCGCGAGGCCAATGGCAACTACTCGCTGACGCTGGCGGCCGCCCCGGACTCACTGCAACTCGGCGCCGTGTCGATTTCCGGCAAGGCTCCGGGCTCCACCACCGAAGGCTCGGGGCTGTACACCACTTACTCCTCCAGCAGCTCGACGCGCCTGAACCTGACGCCGAAGGAAACCCCGCAGTCGCTGACGGTGATGACCCGCCAGCGTCTGGACGACCAGAAGCTCACCAGCCTCAACGAAGTACTGGATGCGACCCCCGGGATCACCGTGTCCCACGCCAGCGTCGGCGCGGAGAACAACACCTACTGGTCCCGCGGTTTCATGATCAACAACTTCGAGATCGATGGCGTTCCGACGTCCTCTCGAATCGATAACTCGACCCAGTACACCGCGATGTACGACCGCATCGAAGTGGTCCGCGGGGCTACCGGCCTGATCAGCGGTACCGGCACACCGGGAGCGACCATCAACCTGATCCGCAAGCGACCGACCTATGACCCGCAGTTCAGCGTCACTGCCGAAGCCGGTAGCTGGGACCGTTATGGCACCGGCTTCGACGCCTCCGGCCCGTTGAACGACGAGGGCACCGTGCGCGGTCGCCTGGTGGTGGATATCAAGGACCAGGGCTCCTGGGTCGATCGCATGTCGTCGGATTCGCAACTGGTGTATGGCATCAGCGAGTTCGACCTGTCGGACGCTACCTTGCTGACTGTCGGTTTCAGCTACGCCAACTCCCATACCAATTCGCCTTTGCGTGTAGGTTTCCCGGTCTACTTCAGCAACGGGCAGAAAACCGATTTTTCCCGTTCCACCAACAGCTCGCCGGACTGGGCCTATTACGACCGCAAGGTGACCAATGTCTTCACCTCGCTGGAACACCGCTTCGATAACGGCTGGAGCGGCAAGATCGAGCTCAGCCATACGCAGAACAGCTTCGACCAGTTGACCAACTACCTGGCGGGCTCCATCGACCAGCAGACCGGCGCAGGCAGCTACATGTACCCCAACCGCTGGAGCGGCACGCCACGGCAGAACAACCTGGATGCCTACCTGACCGGGCCGTTCAGCCTGTTCGGCCGCGAGCATGAGCTGATCCTCGGCACTACCTTGTCACGCTACAAGGAAAACACCCCGGATCGGGGCGGCTGGAAAGGCCCGTGGACCGGCTATGACGGCACCATCGATAACTTCTTTACCTGGGATGGCAGCGGTCCGAGACCGGACACGACCCCGGTGGGCAAGAACTACATCACCGAGAACCAATACGCCTTGTACCTGACCTCGCGCTTCAGTCTTGCCGATGATCTGCACTTGATGCTCGGTGGTCGGGTGACCGACTGGAAGCGCGAAAGCGAGAATCAGCCTTATGGCGCCGAGGCGACGGAAAGCGACGAAAACCGCCATGGAATCTTCCTGCCCTACGCGGGGCTGGTGTACGACCTGGATGACACCTGGTCGGTCTACGGCAGCTACACCAAGATCTTCAACCCGCAGTCCTACGGCATGAAGGACATCAACGGCAAGGCGCTGGAGCCGCAGGAAGGTGTGGGCTATGAGGTCGGGGTCAAGGGCAGCTTCAACGAGGACCGGCTCAACGCCAGCCTGGCGCTGTTCCGCATCGAACAGGACAACCTGGCGGTGTGGGTGATGGACCCGGACATCTACCGGACCGAGAAGGGCACCACCACCGAGGGCGTCGAGCTGTCCCTGGATGGCCAGTTGGCCGAGGGCTGGCAGCTGATGGCGGGGTATGCCTATAGCGTCAGCACCAATGACGAGGATGAGCGCATCGTCACCAACATCCCGCGGCACAGCGTCAAGACCTTCAGCACCTACCGCCTGCCGGGCCTGCTGGACAAGGTCACCGTCGGCGGCGGGGTCAACTGGCAAAGCAAGTACGGGCAGAACCTTCGCGAGTTCACCCAGGGCAGCTACGCGTTGGTCAATCTGATGGCGCGCTATGACGTCACCGAGGACCTGAGCGTGAAGGTCAATCTGAACAATGCCTTCGACCGCAAGTACTACGCCTACTCGGACACCTGGGGCGTGTATGGCGAGCCGAGGAATGTCATGACGTCGATGGAGTATCGCTTCTAGCGTCAGGGCCTGCAGCGTTCTCCTTGTAGGCCTTGAGCGCATTCAGCCGCGCCTTCTTCAGCGCCTCGCCCAGCGCCTGTCCGGTATGGCCCTGTTCCACCAGCGGCTGTACCGCTACCTTGCGCGCCGCTTCGGCGGCGCCGCGCAGGTAGTCGGCCTGTGGATAAGCACGCTTTTCCAGGCCGAGGCGACCGCGGGCATCCATTTCGCAGGCCATGATGAACTCTTCGAACCGCTGCGGACGGCGATAGACGTCGAAGCGCTGCAGCAACTCCAGCAGCGTGGAAGGCTTCAGCTCCAGGGCGCGGTGCCCGTGGGTGTGGTACTCGCCCACCAGCATCGCCAGTTCCTGGCAGTCGCGCGGTACCTTGAAGCGCTGGTTGACGGCTGCGATCAGCTTCAGCCCGCGATGTTCATGGGCGATATGCCTTGGCCACTCGTCTTGCGGCGTGGTGCCCTTGCCCAGGTCATGCAGCAGGCAGGCCCAGCGCACGGTCAGCGGCTGGTCGTGCAGGGCTGCTTGTTGCAGTACCGACAGGGTGTGCGCTCCGGTGTCTATTTCCGGGTGATGGGCAGGCGGCTGCGGCACTCCGAACAGTGCATCCACCTCCGGCAGCAGTTGCCTCAGTGCATCGCAGTCGCGCAGTACCTGGATGAATACCTGTGGCTGGTATTCCATCAATGCGCGAGAGGTTTCCTTCCAGATGCGCTCGGGAGTGAGGGCCTGGAGCTCGCCGGAGTCGCTGAGTTGACGCATCAGCTCCAGGGTTTCCGGGGCGACCTTGAATCCTAGCCCGGCGAAGCGCGCGGCAAAGCGGGCAACGCGAAGCACACGCAGGGGATCTTCGGCGAATGCCGGGGAAACATGGCGCAAAACGCGGTTATCCAGGTCTTGCTTGCCGTTGTAGGGGTCGGTCAGGGTGCCATGGTCGTCCTCGGCCATGGCGTTGATGGTCAGGTCGCGGCGAATCAGATCCTGTTCCAGGGTGACGTCGGGGCTGGCGTGGAAGGTGAAGCCGCCGTAGCCGACGCCGCTTTTCCGTTCGGTGCGGGCGAGGGCGTATTCCTCGCCGCTTTCGGGGTGCAGGAACACCGGAAAGTCCGTGCCCACCGGGCGATAGCCCAAGGCTTGCATCTGTTCGGCGCTGGCGCCCACCACCACCCAGTCGTTGTCGGTGACTGGTCGGCCGAGCAGACGGTCACGCACAGCGCCGCCGACTTTGTAGATCTGCATGAAAAACCTCCGTAGATGCCGCACAGAATAACCTGTGCGGCACCTCGGAGGCGTTTGGCGTTAGAGGTGTACTACGGCGAGATCGAGACGACCGTGGTCGCTGTCGCCGTGTTCACCCTTTGGGGGGACGTGGTGGGTCTTCATCACCTGATCGCCTTGCAGGGTTTCCAGGTGGATATCGAAGCCCCACAGGCGGTGCAGGTGCTTGAGGACTTCCTCGGTGGAGTCGCCCAGCGGCTTGCGGTCGTGCTGCTGGTGACGAAGGGTGAGGGAGCGGTCGCCGCGGCGGTCGATGCTCCAGATCTGCACGTTGGGTTCGCGGTTGCCGAGGTTGTATTGCGCCGCGAGGGTCTCGCGGATGATGCGGTAGCCGCTTTCGTCGTGGATCGCCGGGACCAGCAGATCGTCGCGCTGGTCGTCATCGAGGATGCTGAACAGCTTCAGATCGCGAATCACCTTGGGCGAGAGGTACTGCAGGATGAAGCTTTCATCCTTGAAGCTGCTCATGGCGAATTTGACCGCGGACAGCCAGTCGCTGCCAGCGATTTCCGGGAACCAGCGGCGATCTTCCTCCGTGGGGTGCTCGCACATGCGGCGGATGTCGGTGTACATGGCAAACCCCAGGGCGTAAGGGTTGATGCCGCTGTAGTAGGGGCTGTCGAAGCCTGGCTGGAACACCACGCTGGTGTGCGACTGGAGAAACTCCAGCATGAAGCCGTCGGTGACCAGGCCTTCGTCGTACAGGTCGTTCATCAGGGTGTAGTGCCAGAAGGTGGCCCAGCCTTCATTCATCACCTGGGTCTGGCGCTGTGGATAGAAGTACTGGGCAATCTTGCGCACGATGCGCACGATTTCGCGCTGCCAGGGCTCCAGCAGCGGGGCGTGCTTCTCGATGAAGTAGAGGATGTTCTCCTGCGGCTCGGCGGGGAAGCGGGCCGTGTCCTTTTCGCTGATCTTGTCCGCACTTTTCGGGATGGTTCGCCACAGATCGTTGATCTGTTTCTGCAGGTGCTCTTCGCGGTCCTTCTGCCGCCGCCGTTCCTCTTCGGCGGAAATGGGGTAGGGCCGTTTGTAGCGGTCGACACCGTAGTTCATCAGGGCGTGGCAGGAGTCGAGCAGGTCCTCCACCGCGTCGATGCCGTGGCGCTCTTCGCACTGGGTGATGTACTGCTTGGCGAATACCAGGTAGTCGATGATCGAGCTGGCATCGGTCCATGTGCGGAACAGGTAGTTGCCCTTGAAGAAGCTGTTGTGCCCGTAGCAGGCATGAGCCACCACCAGCGCCTGCATGCAGATGGTGTTTTCCTCCATCAGGTAGGCGATGCAGGGGTCGGAGTTGATGACGATCTCGTAGGCCAGGCCCATCTGGCCCCGGCTGTAGGATTTCTCGGTGCTCAGGAAGTGCTTGCCGTAGGACCAGTGGTGGTAGCCCAGCGGCATGCCCACCGAGGCGTAGGCGTCCATCATCTGCTCGGCGGTGATCACTTCGATCTGGTTGGGGTAGGTGTCCAGGGCGTAGCGCTCGGCCAGGCGGCTGATCTCGCGGTCATAGGCCTGGATGAGCTCGAACGTCCACTCGGACCCGGTGGAAAGGGGTTGGCGCTTCTCTCTGGCGGTCATGTCACTAACCTGCGCTGGAAGAGTTCACGGAAGACCGGATAGATATCGCCGGCCGACACCAGCTGCTGCTGGGCGAACGTATCGGGAAAGGCTTCGCCGATGCGTTCGTATTCGAACCACAGTGCCTGATGTTCGCGGGGAGTGATCTCGACGTAAGTGTAGTACTGGACGAACGGCATGATCTGCTTGCTGAGGATGTCGCGGCAGATGGGCGAATCGTCGTTCCAGTTGTCGCCGTCCGAGGCCTGGGCGGCATAGATGTTCCATTCGTTGGCGGGATAGCGCTCGGCCATGATCTCCTGCATCAGTTTCAGGGCGCTGGAGACGATGGTGCCGCCGGTTTCCCGGGAGTAGAAGAATTCCTCCTCGTCCACCTCGCGGGCGCTGGTGTGGTGGCGGATGAAGACGACTTCGATGCGGTCGTAATTGCGCTTGAGGAACAGGTACAGAAGGATGAAGAAGCGCTTGGCGATGTCCTTGGTGGCCTGGGTCATGGAACCGGAAACGTCCATCAGGCAGAACATCACCGCCTTGGAGCTGGGGTTTGGGTGCTTGACCAGCAGGTTGTACTTGAGGTCGAAGGTATCGAGGAAGGGGATGCGGTGGATACGTGCGCTCAGGCGCTCGATTTCCGCTTCGACTTCCTGGATGTCGCCGAAGTTGTCCGGCTCTTCCCGTTTCAGTCGTGCCAGTTCTTCCTTGGCTTCACGCAGTCGCGCGCGGCTGCTGCCGGACAGGGCGATGCGCCGCGCGTGGGCCGAACGCAGGGTGCGGATGATGTTGATCCGTGATGGATTGCCTTCGTTGCTGATCCCGGCGCGGACGGTCTTGAAGGTATCGGTGCCGGTCAGGTGGCGCTTGACCAGGTTGGGCAGCTCAAGGTCCTCGAACATGAATTCGAGGAATTCCTCCTGGGTGATCTGGAAGACGAACTCGTCCATGCCTTCGCCGGAGTTGCCCGCCTTGCCGCGGCCTCCGCCACCGGCACCGCCCTGTGGACGTGGGATGTGTTCGCCAGCGGTGAACTCCTTGTTGCCTGGGTGGACGACGGTCTGCTTGCCGCCGCGGCCATGGTGCAGCACGGGTTCGTCGATATCGCGGCCGGGGATGCTGATCTGTTCGCCATGTTCCATATCAGTGATGGAGCGGCGACTTACGGCTTCCTCGACGGCTTTCTTGATGTGGTCACGGTAACGCCGCAGGAAACGCTGGCGGTTGACCGTACTCTTGTTCTTGCCGTTCAGGCGTCGGTCGATGACGTAGCTCATGGGCCCTCCGGTAGCTGGGGTACAGCTGCAAGCTTCAAGCTACAAGCTGCAAGAAAAGCTCACCCGCCGTGAGCGACGCGGAGTGCCTGGACACCCACGCGCGGCTCGCGACGTTCAGCTTGCAGCTATTACTGGGACTTTCTGACCCGCAGGTACCATTCCGAAAGCAGGCGAACCTGTTTGTCGGTGTAGCCGCGTTCCACCATGCGCGTAACGAAGTCGTTGTGTTTCTGTTGGTCCTCCTTGCTCGCCTTGGCGTTGAAGCTGATGACCGGCAGCAGATCCTCGGTGTTGGAGAACATTTTCTTCTCGATGACCACCCGCAGCTTCTCGTAGCTGAGCCAGGTCGGGTTCTTGCCGTTGTTGTTGGCGCGGGCACGCAGCACGAAGTTGACGATCTCGTTGCGGAAGTCCTTCGGATTGCTGATGCCGGCAGGCTTCTCGATCTTTTCCAGCTCCTCGTTGAGGGCGATGCGGTTGAGGATCTCGCCGGTTTCCGGATCGCGGTATTCCTGGTCCTGGATCCAGAAGTCTGCGTACAGCACATAGCGGTCGAAGATGTTCTGGCCGTACTCGCTGTAGGACTCGAGGTAGGCCGTCTGGATTTCCTTGCCGATGAACTCGATATAGCGCGGTGCCAGGTATTCCTTCAGGTAGCGCAGGTAGCGTTCGCGCACTTCGGCCGGGAACTGTTCCTGCTCGATCTGCTGTTCCAGCACGTAGAGCAGGTGCACCGGGTTGGCCGCGACTTCGTGCGGGTCGAAGTTGAAGACCTTGGACAGGATCTTGAAGGCGAAGCGCGTGGACAGGCCGTTCATGCCCTCGTCGACGCCGGCGGAGTCTCGGTATTCCTGGATCGACTTGGCCTTCGGATCGGTGTCCTTGAGGTTTTCGCCGTCGTAGACGCGCATCTTCGAGTAGATATTGGAGTTCTCCGGCTCTTTCAGGCGCGAGAGCACGGTGAACTGGGCCAGCATCTTCAGGGTGTCGGGTGCGCAATGAGCCTTGGCCAGGGAGCTGTTGAACAGGAGCTTGTCGTAGATCTTGATCTCGTCGCTGACGCGCAGGCAGTACGGCACCTTGACGATATAGATCCGATCGATGAACGCCTCGTTGTTCTTGTTGTTGCGGAAGCTGTGCCATTCCGATTCGTTGGAGTGGGCCAGCAGGATGCCGGAGTAGGGGATCGCGCCCAGGCCCTCGGTACTGTTGTAGTTGCCCTCCTGGGTTGCGGTCAGCAGCGGGTGCAGAACCTTGATCGGCGCCTTGAACATCTCGACGAATTCCATCAGGCCCTGGTTGGCCCGGCACAGCGCGCCCGAATAGCTGTAGGCGTCAGCATCGTTCTGCGGGAATTCTTCCAGTTTGCGGATATCCACCTTGCCCACGAGGGCCGAGATGTCCTGGTTGTTCTCGTCACCGGGCTCGGTCTTGGCCACGGCGATCTGGTTGAGAATCGATGGGTAGAGCTTGACCACCTTGAACTGGCTGATGTCGCCGCCGAACTCGGCCAGGCGCTTGGTCGCCCAAGGGGACATGATGGTGTTCAGGTAACGGCGCGGGATACCGAAGTCTTCTTCGAGGATCGCGCCGTCTTCAGCCGCGTTGAACAGCCCCAGCGGCGACTCGAAGACCGGTGAGCCCTTGATCGCGTAGAAGGGCACCTTTTCCATCAGCTGCTTCAGTTTTTCCGCCAGGGACGATTTGCCGCCGCCTACCGGGCCGAGCAGATAGAGGATCTGTTTCTTCTCTTCCAGGCCTTGGGCGGCATGGCGGAAGTAGGAGACGATCTGGTCGATGCACTCTTCCATGCCGTGGAAGTCGGCAAAGGCCGGATAACGGCGGATCACCTTGTTGGAGAAGATGCGCGACAGCCTGGAGTTGCTGGAGGTGTCGACCAGTTCCGGCTCGCCGATGGCCATGAGCAGGCGCTCGGCCGCCGAAGCATAGGCGCTGCGGTCGTTCTTGCAGAGCTCCAGGTACTCCTGTAGCGAGAGCTCCTCCTGGCGGGTGGACTCGAAGCGTTGTTGGAAGTGGCTAAAAATACTCATGACGTCACCTCGCTCGATACGTGAGGCCGACGCCGGATCAGTCAGCTGATGCTGGCATGCAATCGCGATTGACGATTGCTGTATACCCCCCAGAACACCCTGAAATCGCTACCGATGACCCGCACGCCGGTGTACCGGCTCTCCCCTTTGTTTGGATGGCCTGGGCTTAAGGATAGTTGGTTCTCGGGGAGGTCAAGGGCGGATGGCGGATAAGTTCGCCATGACCGTTCGTCCGGTCAGGCGCGAGCCCGCGCGGGACGCGGGCTGCGGGGCAGGAAAAAAATTATTCGGCGCTTCCTGCGCTGGTTTCCGCCGGGAAGGTGCCACGCCACAGCTCGAAGCCGCCGTCGAGGCTGTAGACATCGGAGAAGCCCTGGCTGACCAGATAGGCTGCCGCGCTCTGGCTGGAGTTGCCGTGGTAGCAGACCACCACGGTCGGGGCGTCGAGGTCGGCGTTGCGGATGAAGTCGGCCACCGAATGGTTGTCCAGGTGGCGGGAGCCGGTGATATGGCCGTTGGCATAGGTTTGCGGGTCGCGAATATCGACCACGACCGCACCTTGTTCACGCAGCGCCTGGGCCTGCTCGGGAGGGATGCGTTTGAATTCGCTCATGGGGTGGTTTCCTTCAACGATGACGGGCCATTCTAGCTGTTTGTAACGGGCGCCGGCGGGTGGGCGGGTGTGTCCTTGGCTGGGCACTCGCAGCGGTGCATCTCACCGCTGTCGACGTTCATCAGGGTCATGGCACCGCCCCAGACGCAACCGGTATCCAGGGCAAATACCCCAGGGGCATTGCAGCGTCCTTCGAGGGCGGCCCAGTGGCCGAAGATGATCTTCACATGCCGCGAGCGTCGCTCCTTGTGCGCGAACCACGGCTTGTAGCCTGGCGGGGCGGTGTCGGCGCCTTCCTTGCCCTTGAGGTCGAGCTTGCCCTCGGCGGTGCAGAAGCGCATGCGCGTGAAATAGTTGGTGATCACCCGCAGCCGGGTCACGCCGGTCAGATCCTTGTTCCATTTGGCCGGATCGTTGCCATACATGCCGTCGAGGTACTGTTTGATGCGCAGGTCGTCGCGCAGCACTTCCTCGACTTCCCCGGCCAGCGCCAGCGCCTTGCCCAGGGTCCATTGCGGTGGAATGCCGGCATGGACCAGCACGGCGCCGCGAGCCTCGTCGAAATGCAGCAGCTTTTGCCGGCGCAGCCAGTCGAGCAGCTCCGGGGCATCCGGTGCCTCGACGATCTCGCGCAGGGTGTCGCTTTTCTTCAGGCGTTCGATGTTGTGCCAGACCGCCAGCAGGTGCAGGTCATGGTTGCCCAGCACGCACACCAGCGAGTCACGCATGGCATAGAGGTAGCGCAGGGTCTCCAGCGACTGCGGGCCGCGGTTGACCAGGTCGCCGACCAACCACAGGCGATCGACGGCCGGGTTGAAGCTGACCCTCTCCAGCAGGCACTTGAGCGGCTCCAGGCAACCCTGGAGATCGCCGACGGCATAGGTTGCCATCAGTGCAGGGCTCCGGGCACGGCAAGGCGGAAGGGTGCGATCACGGCATCGAAGCGCTTACCGTCCTGGGCGAACATCTGGTAACTGCCTTCCATGGTGCCAACCTTGCACGAGATCACGGCGCCGCTGCTGTAGGTGTGGCTCTGGCCGGGGGCGATCAACGGTTGTTCACCGACGACGCCATCACCCCGCACTTCTTCTACCTTGCCGTTGCCGTGGGTAATCACCCAGTGGCGCGACATCAGCTTGGCGGCAACGCTGCCGTTGTTGCTGACGGTGATGGTGTAGGCGAATGCGTAGCGGTCGTGTTCGGGTTGCGACTGTTCTGGAAGGAAGCGGGTGACGACGCTGACGTCGACCTGGTACAGGGGATCGGACATGCGGGGAAGCCTTCAAGACGAACGGATGCGGCAATGGAGGGTCAGTCTAGGCCATGGGCGGGGCAGCCGGCCAGCCTCGCGACGAGACTGGCCGGGCTGTGAATCACTTGGCGGCGGACTGTTCGGCCAGCTTGTCCGCGAGGCGGACGAAGGCGGCCAGGTCGAGTTGCTCGGGACGCAGGCTGCCATCGACGCCGGCGGCCTCGATGGCATCGCTGCTGAGCAGGGCCTTCAGGGTGTTGCGCAGGGTCTTGCGCCGCTGGTTGAAGGCTTCGCGGACGATGCGTTCGAGCAGGCGGTGGTCCTTGGCCGGGAACGGCAGGGTCTCGTGGGGCACCAGGCGGACGATGGCCGAGTCCACCTTCGGCGGCGGGTTGAACGCGCCGGGGCCGACGTTGAACAGGTGTTCCACGCGGCAGTGGTACTGAACCATGATCGACAGGCGACCCCAGTCGCCACCACCAGGACCTGCGGCCAGACGCTCGACCACTTCCTTCTGCAGCATGAAGTGCATGTCGCGGATCAGTTCGGCGTTGTCCAGCAGGTGGAAAATCAGCGGCGTGGAGATGTTGTACGGCAGGTTGCCGACTACTCGCAGCGAGCGCGGTGCGGCGCCCAGGGTGGTGAAGTCGAATTTCAGCGCGTCGCCTTGATGCAGGCGGAAGTTGTCGCGGCTGGCGAACTGCTGGTTGAGGATCGGTACCAGGTCCTTGTCCAGCTCGACCACGTCCAGTTGCGCGCCGCTGCCCAGCACGCCTTCGGTCAGGGCGCCCTGGCCCGGGCCGATTTCGAGGATGTGCTCGCCGGACTTGGCATTGATGGCGCGCAGGATGCGGTCGATCACCCCGGCGTCGTGCAGGAAGTTCTGGCCGAAGCGCTTGCGCGCCCGGTGTTGGTATTGCTCGGTCATAGTCGGGTCTCGGCCATCTGGTAGGCGGTTTCCAGGGCGACCTGCAGGCTGCCGGTGTCGACCTTGCCGGTACCGGCAAGGTCCAGGGCGGTGCCGTGATCCACCGAGGTGCGGATGATCGGCAGGCCAAGGGTGACGTTCAGCGCCGCGCCAAAGCCCTTGAACTTGAGCACGGGCAGGCCCTGGTCGTGGTACATCGCCAGCACTGCGTCGCAGTGCTCCAGATATTTGGGGGTAAACAGGGTGTCGGCCGGCAGCGGGCCACGCAAGTCCATGCCTTCGGTGCGCAGACGTTCCAGCGTCGGCTCGATGATGTCGATTTCCTCGCGTCCCAGGTGGCCGCCTTCGCCCGCGTGGGGGTTCAGGCCGCAGACCAGGATGCGTGGCTGGGCGATGCCGAACTTCTGTTGCAGGTCGGCATGCAGGATCCGTGTGACCCGCTCCAGGCGCTCGACGGTGATGGCGTCGGCCACGTCGCGCAGGGGCAGGTGGGTGGTGACCAGAGCGACCCGCAGGCCGCGGGTGGCGAGCATCATTACGACCTGGGCGGTATGGGTCAGCTCGGCGAGGAATTCGGTATGCCCGGAGAACGGAATGCCGCTCTCGTTGATCACGCCCTTGTGCACCGGGGCGGTGATCATGCCGGCGAAGTGCCCATCCAGGCAGCCTTGTCCGGCACGGGTCAGGGTTTCCAGGACGAAGGCGGCGTTGGCCTTGTCCAGTTGGCCAGCCACTGCCGGGTTCGCCAGCGGGGTATCCCAGACATACAGGCTGCCGGCCTTGGCCGGCTGGTCGGGAAACGCATCGGGGCTGACCGGAAGCAGTTCGATAGCCACGCCCAGCTGCGTGGCCCGCTCGGCGAGCAGGTCACGGCTGGTAATGGCAATCAGGGGGTGTGGCTGGGCTTGCGAGGCGAGTAGCAGGCACAGGTCGGGACCTATGCCTGCGGGTTCGCCGGGGGTGAGGGCGAAGCGCTGCGGTTTCACTGGGCGGCCTGTTCGGCGCCAGGAAGCTTGATCTCTACGTAGGCTTCGTCACGGATCTGACGCAGCCAGGTTTGCAGCTCTTCATCGTACTTGCGGTTACGCAGTACGGTCATCGCCTGTTGCTCGCGAGCCTGGGCGGTGCTGTCGGTGGCGCGGCGGCCAAGGACTTCCAGGACGTGCCAGCCGTATTGGGTCTGGAACGGTTTGGACACTACGCCTTGCTGGGCGTGGGCCATGACTTCGCGGAACTCCGGCACCAGTGCATTCGGATCAACCCAGTTCAGGTCGCCGCCGTTGAGTGCGGAACCCGGGTCTTCCGAGTAGCTCTTCGCCAGTTCGGCGAAGTCTTCGCCAGCCTGGATACGGTCGTACAGGCGCTGTGCGAGGACCTTGGTCTCGGCTTCGCTGCGGATCTCGCTTGGCTTGATCAGGATGTGGCGAACATGCACTTCGTCACGCAGTTGGGTCTCGCCGCCGCGTTTTTCCTGCAGCTTGAGGATGATGAAACCGCCCGGAGTGCGAACTGGTTCAGTGACATCGCCAACGGCCATGGAACTGAGCATGCGATCGAACGGAGGAGGCAGCTGGGCCGCTTTGCGCCAGCCCATCTCGCCGCCTTCCAGCGCGGTTTCGCTGGCGGAGCGGGCGATTGCCAGCTGGGCGAAGTCGGCGCCTTGCTTGAGCTGCTGGTAGATCTCGCCGGCCTGGCGGGCCGCGGCCTGGATAGCGGTGGAGCTGGCGCTTTCCGGGGTCGGGACCAGGATGTTGGCGAGGCGGAACTCTTCCGACAGCTGCATCTTGCCCAGGTCGGAAGCGAGGAAGTTCTTCACTTCCTGCTCGGAAACCTGGATGCGCTCGGCGACGCGACGCTGGCGTACGCGGCTGATGATCATCTCGCGACGGACCTGCTCGCGAGCGTCGTTGAAGGACAGGCCGTCATGGGCCAGGGCAGCGCGAAACTGCTCCAGGCTCATGTTGTTGCGCTGGGCAATGGTGCCGATGGCCTGATTGAGCTCTTCGTCGGTGATGCGGATGCCGGAGCGTTCGCCGATCTGCAGTTGCAGGTTTTCGACGATCAGGCGTTCCAGGACCTGCTGGTCCAGCACGCTGGAAGGCGGCACGGCGCCGCCACGCTTGGCGATGGTCTGCTGCACCTCATGGACGCGCTGGTCCAGTTGGCTTTGCATGACTACATCGTTGTCAACGATGGCGACGATCTTGTCCAGGGTCTGCACCGCGGCGTGCGCGGTGCTGCTCAACATCAGAGCGCCCAGCATCAGCGGGCGCAGACAATCAATAAGCTTGGTCTTCACGTGTACGGTAACCTTGAATGCCTGTGTCGAGGAAACTCTCGACTTTATTGCCCACTACGCCACCAAGGCCCTTCAGCACGATCTGCAGGAAGATACCGTGGTCGCCCTTCTCGTTTTCCGGTGCGTCCTGGCTGAATTCGTCGTAATCGACCCAGTAGCGGTTGATCAGACGCAGTTTCCAGCAGCAGTTGTCGTATTCGAAACCACCGAAGGCCTCGAGGGTACGGTTGCGGTTGTAGTCGTGCTGCCAGCGAGCGATCGCGGTCCACTGTGGAACGATCGGCCACATGACGGAGAAGTCATGTTGCTGGATCTTGTAGTAGTCCTTGACGTAACCGGCAGTACCTGGGGTGCCATAGTCACCGCCCATGCGCCACTGACCGGTGGTCTGGTCGTAGCGGACGGTGTCGTTGCGATAGCGGTAGCCAAGGTTGACGACCTTGTTCAGGTTGTCTTCAGGCTGGTAGTGGAACATCGCGCTGCCCGAACGGGTGCTGCGGCTGTCCGGATCCCAGTTGAAGTCGGAGTTGAAGCGCCAGTCGCGGTTGAAGCGATATTCGTATTCCAGCGCATAAGGCGAAACATCGGCCTGCGCGTCGTCGCGGGTGCGATAGTCGATACCCGGCAACTGCACCTTGCGATCCTTGAAGTAAACGGCCTGGCCAATGCTGAAGCGTTGGCGTTCGAAACCGTTTTCTTCGATCCAGCGGTTGGTCACACCCAGGGACAGCTTGTTCTCGTCGCCGATGCGGTCGCCGCCGGAGAAGCGGTTGTCGCGGAACAGTGCCGAGTAGTTGAAGGTGTATTCGCCTGTGTCGAATGCCGGGATGTCTTTCTGGTTCTCATACGGCACATACAGGTAGTACATGCGCGGTTCGAGGGTTTGCCGGTAGTTCTTGCCGAACCACTGGGTGTCGCGGTCGAAGTACAGGCCGCTGTCGACACTGAAGGTTGGCAGGCCGCGATCAGGGGTGCTGTTGAAGTCACCGTTAAGACCAGCCTTGCCCTGGCTGTCCAGGCTCAGGTCGTACTTGGTGTAGGTGTACTTGACGGCGGGTTTCACGAAACCGTAAGTCCACTCCAGAGGTAGGCTGACTTGCGGTGCGATCGTTGCACGGTCACCGTTGGCACGGGCCAGGCCGGAAACACGAGCGTCATACCAGCGGGTCTCAACACCATTCTCGTCCTTGAAGTTGCCGCTCTTGAGATTGCGGTCGAAACGCACGAACTCGGTGTTGTAGGCAAAGTTCAGACCGCCTGGCTGGAAGGGCAGCACGCCATTGAGGGAGAGCTTCGGCAGCATGTCGTAAGGCGTGATGTTGGCAACGGATGCGCGCTCGAAAGCATGAACGTTGATGCGGGCGGTATAACTGTCGCCACGGTAGGTCGCTGTGGCCCGCTGGTTCAGGAAGTCGCGGCGCTCCACGCCGATCTGGTCGCTTTCCAGGTCCTGGAAGTAATACGGATCGCTGATATCGGTGTAGTCGACTTCAGTCATCAGGCGCGAGTCCAGGCCGCCCTTGTGCTGCCAGTTGACCATCCAGCGCTGATCCGTGTAGTCGGACATCTCCTTGCGCTCGTCTTCCTTGTCATTCAGCCAGGCACCACCGAACTGACCTTCGCTGCTCGGCGTCAGGTAGCGGAATTCGCCTTCCATCAGCAGGCCGCGCTTGGCCATGTAGCGTGGGTACAGGGTGGCGTCGTAGTTTGGCGCAAGGTTGAAGTAGTACGGCGTGACCAGCATGAAGCCGGTATCGCTGCTACTGCTGAACGATGGTGGCAGGAAGCCGGACTGGCGACGGTCGTCGATCGGGAAGTAGATATACGGGGTGTAGAGCACCGGAATATCTTTGACCCGCAGGGTGACGTTGGTCGCGGTACCGAAACCGGTGGCCGGGTTCAGGGTGATGTTGTTGCCCTTGAGCTGCCAGGCGTTGCTGTTCGGCTCACAGGTGGTGTAGGTGCCGTCCTTCAGACGAATGATGGCGTTTTCCGAACGCTTGGCGTACAGCGCGTTACCGCGGATGCGCGACTTGTGCATCACGTATTCGGCGTTGTCGACCTGGGCTTCACCGGTATCCAGCTGGATCTCGGCGCGGTCGCCGACGACCAGCGAGCCGTTGTCGCGGATCTTCACGTTGCCGACCAGCTCGCCACGGTTCTCGGCCTGGTACAGGTTGGCCTCGTCGGCCTCGGCCTGCATGCTGCCCTGGCGCATGACCACGTCACCCGCGAGGGTGGCGATCTGCTGTTCCTGCTGGTAGCGCGATACCTTGGCACCGAGGAAGGTCGGCGATTCGTCCTTCGGCGTGCTGTCGTTCATGCCCGGGCGGGTCGGCTCGATGTAGGCACCGGAGCAGTACGGGCCAGTCTCGGCGAGCTGGGCTGCAGTCAGTTGCTCGCGAGGAACCCAGTCCAGGTGGCTGTAGTCGGCGCTGCGGGATTTCAGACCACGGCCCTTGGATTCGGTGACCAGGGTGGGCTTGGGACCTTTGTCCTCGACGGCACCGCCTTCGGCGGCCTGTTCCGGGGACGCATTGGCCGAACTGACCGCTGCACCGTCATGAATCGGGCGAGGCGGCAGCTGTGTGGCGCTGGTCTTGGGTTTGCAGTCCCATCCGCCGGAAGCGGAGACCTGGCAGTCGAACTGCTCGGCGGCGACTACATAGGAGGTCGCCAGGGGTTGCAATGCCAGCAGACCGCCGGTGACCAGCAACGGGAATTTTTTGCGAAACGCGGGGGATTTCAATGCCATCTTATTAGTCCGGGCTTCCTGCGTGCCATCTGCCCGCGTGTGGGGCCGCACGCCTCTCGATGGTCTGAAAAAGATGCTGGATGATAAAGCATGCCCCGCTTGACGGCTAGGCTCTGTAAGAAATGCATCCTGCTTGCATCGGCCGCATTGAAAACGGCTCGGAATGCGCATTTACAACCAGTAAACTCCGCATCCTTGCCCGTTCTCGCCTCGCCTGGCCTGCGCACGAATACCTTCGATACAGCGACCAGGGCCTTCGGAGACCCTTGTAATGCCTGATCACGATGTACGCCTGCACCACCTGACCGCCTGGCTCGACGAGCAGCTGGCGCTTCTGTTTCGGACCCAGGGCTGGGGGCCGGTCCCCGAGGGCAGCCTGACCGCCGCCAGCAGCGACGCCAGTTTCCGTCGTTATTTCCGCTGGCAGGCCGACGGCCGCAGTTTCATCATCATGGATGCGCCGCCGCCCCAGGAAAACTGCCGTCCCTTCGTCGATATCGCCCGCCTGCTGGCCAGTGCCGGGGTCAATGTGCCGGTGATCCACGGTGAAGACCTGGAGCGCGGCTTCCTCTTGCTCAGCGACCTGGGCAACCAGACCTACCTCGACGTGATCGACGCCGACAACGCCGACGAGTTGTTCAGCGATGCCATCGATGCGTTGCTGGCCTTCCAGCGCCTGCCGATGGATGCGCCGTTGCCGAGCTATGACGTGGCGTTGCTGCGCCGCGAAGTCGAGCTGTTTCCCGAGTGGTACGTGGGGCGCGAGTTGGGCAAGGCCTTCGACGAACGGCAAGCGGCACTCTGGCAGCGGGTCAGCAGCCTGCTGATCGACAGCGCCCTGGCCCAGCCCAAGGTACTGGTGCACCGCGACTACATGCCGCGCAACCTGATGCGCAGCGAGCCGAATCCGGGTGTGCTGGATTTCCAGGATGCGGTGTACGGCCCGGTCACCTACGACATCACCTGCCTGTTCAAGGACGCCTTCCTCAGTTGGCCGCAGGCGCGGGTCGCCGGCTGGCTGCGTAGCTACTGGGAACGGGCCCGTGCCGCAGGTATTCCGGTCCAGGCCGATTTCGAGGACTTCCACCGCGCCAGCGACCTGATGGGCGTGCAGCGCCATCTCAAGGTGATCGGCATTTTCGCTCGTATCTGCCACCGCGATGGCAAGCCTCGCTACCTGGCCGACGTGCCACGTTTCTTTGCCTATATAGATGAAGTGATTGCGCGCCGGCCGGAGCTGGCCGAACTGGGTGAGCTGATCGCCAGCCTGGGGGCGCGTCCATGAAGGCGATGATCCTCGCCGCCGGCAAGGGCGAGCGCATGCGTCCGCTGACCTTGCACACACCCAAGCCACTGGTGCCGGTGGCCGGTGTGCCGCTGATTGAGTATCACCTGCGTGCCCTGGCCGCAGCGGGTTTCACCGACATCGTCATCAATCATGCCTGGCTCGGTCAGCAGATCGAGGATCACCTCGGCGATGGTTCGCGCTTCGGCCTGAGCATCCGCTATTCCGCCGAGGGCGAGCCGCTGGAAACCGGCGGCGGGATCTTCAAGGCGTTGCCGTTGCTGGGTGACGAGCCGTTCCTGTTGGTCAACGGCGATATCTGGACCGACTACGATTTCGCCCGCCTGCGCCAGCCGCTGCCGGGCCTGGCCCATCTGGTGCTGGTGGACAATCCCGGCCATCACGGCGCCGGCGATTTTCGCCTCGCTGCCGGCCAGGTCGAGGATGGCGCGGGGGCCGAGGATACCCTGACCTTCAGCGGCATCTCGGTGCTCGACCCGGCGCTGTTCACCGATTGCCAGGCGGGTGCTTTCAAGCTGGCACCGCTGCTGCGCGCGGCCATGGCCAACGGCCAGGTCAGCGGCGAGCACTTCGGCGGCCACTGGGTGGACGTCGGTACCCTGGAGCGCCTTGCCGAAGTCGAGCGCCTGCTCGCCGAGCGCCGCTGACATGTTGTGGCCGAGCACAGTGATTGGAGCCGGAGCCGGCTTCGCCGTCGCCAGCATTCCTGGCGCGCTGTTGGGAGCCCTGCTCGGGCAGGCGATGGACCGCCGCTTGCAGTTGCACAGTTGGGCGCACCTGCGGGAAAAACTGGGCGGTCGTCCGGTACTGCGCGATGACGAGGTGTTGTTCGTCCTGTTGGGACGCATGGCGAAGAGCGATGGCCGGGTGGTCGAAGGCCATATCCAGCAGGCCCGCCAGGAAATGCAGCGGCTGGAGCTGAACGATGAGGCGCGCAAGAAGGCCATCGCTGCCTTCAATCTCGGCAAGTCCGGGCGCGAGAAGGTCGAAGGCCACCTGCAACGCTTGAAGCTGCAACCCCATGCCGCCGAGGGCGTGTTACGCGCCTGCTGTCGCATGGCCTGGGCCGATGGCCGGGCCGGCCGTGACGAGCGGGAGCTGCTCCTGCACTGGGGGCGACAACTGGGGTGGTCGGCGGCCAAGGTCCAGGCCCTGGCCGGTGACTACGAGCCGCGCAAGGCGGCCCTCGATGGGCCGGGTAGCTACGCCGAGGCTCTGCGTCTGCTTGGGGTCGGCGCAGACACCGAAGCGGGGGAGATCAAGCAGGCGTACCGCCGTCTACTCAGTCGCCACCACCCGGACAAATTGCAGGGCAGTGGCGCCAGCCCGGCCAAGGTGCGCGAGGCAACCGAGCGCACCCGCGAACTGCACCAGGCCTACGCCATCATCCGCAAACGACGCGATTTCTAATCGATTGCGCTCGGGCTCAACCAACCCCTGATCCGCCTGAACAACTGCTCCTGCTCGGCAGAGCGGTTGCCGGGCATTGCGGTCAGGGCGACCTGTCTGTAGTTACTGTCCTTCAGACGCTTGCTGGCCTGCAGGCGTTGCTGTGCTGCCTGACGGGCCGATCCCTGGTCGTTGTAGTAGAAATCGGCGGTCGGCACCTTCAGTGTCGGCGCCAGGCTCTCCAGGCTGTGCTCGGCCTTGAGCGGCATCTGCGCCGAGACCATCACCAGTTTCTGCACCTGCGCCGGTTGCCGTTCGCTCATGTAGCGGGCGGCCCAGTAAGCGCCGGTACCGCTGCCGAGGACCACGATGCTGCGCGCGTTCTGCTGCTGGGCGTAGGCCACGGCGGCATCGAGGCGGGCGAAGATGCGCTCGGCGTCGGTGCTGTCGCTGCTGGCGTCGGCGGGTGCGCTATCGCTGGATTCCGCGTCAGTCTCCGGGGCCGTGGCCTGAGCGATATTGGCGTTGGCGTCGGCCGGAGTGTCTTTGGCCGGAGCGGCCTTGCTGGTGTCCTCGGCCTTGGGCGCCGGGGCCGGGCTCTCGCTGCGCGCCACCGGGCTGTCGCTGAGCAGATCGGGCAGGGCCAGGCTCAGGGTGCCCCAGTCCGCATCCGGGAACTTGCGTCGCAGTGGCCCGACGGTCTTCGGCCAATCGGCGGTTTCACCGGCACCCGCGAGGATCACCAGTGCGCCCTGGGGCGTCGCGCTGTTGGCCGGCTTCCATAGGGCGAGGAAAGCGTCGCTGCCGGCTTGCAAGGTCTGTTGCTCTTCCTTGGGCACCTGACGTTCCAGGGCGAGGGCGTCTTCCTGGGTGCGCTCGATCAGGGCCGGGCGCTCCGCTTGGGTTTCTGGCGCTTTGCCATCCACGGCATTGGCGCTGCAAGGTAGTATCAAGGTCAGGCATAACGCAGGAAGCGTCGTGCGATAGAGTGAGAACATTGATCGATCCAGGCCAGAATGATACCGGCAGCCTAAAGGTATTTGTCCGGGACGGCCACGCTGGGTAGCCGTCCTTCTATATGACGAGATTCAAGATGATTGGTTTGCGCCGTCTGTGGGTTATCGGCTGTTTTTTCCTGCCCTTGATCGTCTGGGCCGCCCCGGCACCGACTGCGGTGCAATTGGATCCGGCGCAGCGGGACTGGCTGGAACAGCATCGCAGCCTGCGGGTCGGGATGATCCTGCAAGCACCGTTCGCCCAATTCGACCGGCGCCTGCAGCAACTGTCCGGGGTCAACGTCGAGGTGATGAACCTGCTGGCGCGCAACCTGGGCCTGGACCTGACCTGGCGCAACTTCTCCGACCAGGCCGAGCTGGAGCATGCCCTGGTCCACGGTGAGATCGACCTCGCCCCGGGCCTGACCCAGACGCCGGCCGGCTTGCGCCTGTGGCTGTTCAGCGACCCTTACATGCGTGTACCGCAACTGATCGTCGGCCAGCGCAATGGTGCGGTGGCCGTGGATGTGGAGAAGATCGGCGACATCGAGCGGGTCGCCGTGCGCATGCCCAGCGCGGTCGCCGATTACCTGCGCGCCACCTACGGCAACCTCAACCTGCAGGGCGTGCCGGGCGAGCGCCAGGCCCTGCAACTGGTGGTCAGCGAGCAGGCGCGCTATGCCGTGGTGGACGAAGCGCAGTTGAGCCGGTTGTCCCGCGAGAGCGAATTCAGCGAGCTGGCGGTGGTTGGCGATATCGGCCGCCCGCAATTGCTGCGGGTCGCGTCGCGACGTGACTGGCCGATGCTGGCGGATGTCCTCGAGCGCGGTTTGCAGGCGATTCCGGCGAAGGACCTGGAAGAGCTGCATACCCGCTGGCTACAACCCAAGTACCCACGCCTGAGCGAGTCTCCCGGTTTCTGGCAGAACCTTGCGCTGCTGTTTGCTGCACTGTTCTTCAGTGGCGTGGCGATCATCATCTGGCAGCGTCGCCAGCAACATTTCCTTGAGCACAGCCTGCTTGCCGCGCGAGAAGACCTGGCCCTGCGCCTGGGCCGCGAGGAAGCCCTGCGCCTGAGCCAGTTCTCCCTCGACCAGAGCACCGTGGGCATCCTCTGGGTGCACTGGGATAGTCATGTGCGCTACGCCAACCGTGCCGCGGAAGCGATGCTCGGCTACGAACCCGGCGCGGTGGTGGAGCGCCCGCTGATCGACTTCGAACCGCAATTGCACATGGACCGCTGGCTTGACCTGTGGAAGCGCGCGCGAGCCAGCGACGAGTCGGCGCAACGCTTCGAAACCCGGTGGCTGCGGGCCGATGGCAGCTTCCTGCCGGTGGATGTGTCACTGAGCTTCCTGCGCTTTCGCGATGCCGAGTACCTGGTGGTCTACCTCACCGACGTCAGCGAGCGGCGCCGTGCCCAGGCAGCCCAGCGCGAGAGTGAGGCGCGGCTCAAGGGCATCGCCGCCAACGTACCGGGCCTGGTGTTTCGCCTGGAGCGCGACCCGGGGATCGACGAGCTGGAGTTTCCCTACATCAGCGAGGGCAGCGAAGCGCTGGTCGGCTATGCACCGAGCGAAATCCAGCATCCGGAAATGGGTCTGCGCAACCTGGTGCATGCCGATGACCGCGCCGATTATCACCGGGTCCAGGACCAGGCCCTGGCCTCGGACAGCGATTGGTCATGGCAGGGACGCATCCTGACCCGTCAAGGCGAGCAGCGCTGGGCCGATATCAAGGCCAGTGCGCGGACCCTGAGCAATGGCCGGGTGGTGTGGGACGGTATCGTCTGGGACATCACCCAGAGCAAGCAGGTCGAGCTGGAGCTGGCTCGCTCCCAGGAACAGTTGCGGGAGCTGGCCGCGCACCTGGAAAGCGTGCGCGAGGAGGAAAAGGCGCGAATTGCCCGGGAAGTGCATGACGAACTGGGTCAGATGCTGACCGTGCTGAAGCTGGAAACGTCCATGTGCGAACTGGCCTACGCCGATCTCGACCCGGGTCTGACCGAGCGACTGGGCAGCATGAAGCGCCTGATCGCCCAACTGTTCCAGTTGGTGCGCGACGTGGCTACGGCCTTGCGTCCGCCGATTCTCGATGCGGGCATCGCCTCTGCGATCGAGTGGCAGGCAAGGCGCTTCGAGGCACGGACCCAGATCCCGTGTCTGGTGCAGGTTCCGGAGCACTTGCCACCACTGAGTGACGCCAAGGCCACCGGGTTGTTCCGGGTGTTGCAGGAGGTACTGACCAATGTCATGCGCCATGCCCGGGCGCATACGGTGGAGATCAGCCTGACGCTGGAGGGGCCTATGCTGTGTCTTGCGGTGAGTGACGATGGCGTAGGATTTGTCGCGGATGATAGTCGGCCAAGTTCCTTCGGACTGGTCGGCATGCGCGAAAGGGTGCTGATGCTGGGCGGCGAGATGCACCTGGAAAGTGAACCGGGCGAGGGCACCAGCCTGAGCGTGCGTATTCCTCTGGACTGAAACAGGAGCGGGGCAGTGATTCGAGTATTGGTGGCCGAAGACCACACCATCGTGCGCGAGGGCATCAAGCAGTTGATCGGCCTGGCCAAGGACATGCAGGTGGTCGGCGAGGCGGGCAATGGCGAGCAATTGCTCGAAGCGCTGCGGCATACCCCGTGCGAGGTGGTGCTGCTGGATATCTCCATGCCCGGGGTCAACGGCCTTGAGGCGATCCCGCGGATCCGCGCGCTGAATGCGCCGCCGGCGATCCTCGTGCTGTCGATGCACGATGAGGCGCAGATGGCCGCCCGCGCCTTGAAGGTCGGCGCCGCCGGTTATGCCACCAAGGACAGTGACCCGGCGCTGCTGCTCACCGCGATTCGCCGGGTGGCCGGGGGCGGGCGCTATATCGATCCGGAACTGGCCGACCGGATGGTCTTCGAGGTGGGCCTGACCGATACCCGGCCGTTGCATTCCTTGCTGTCGGAGCGCGAGTTTTCGGTGTTCGAGCGCCTGGCCCAGGGCGCCAACGTCAACGATATTGCCCAGCAGTTGGCGTTGAGCAACAAGACCATCAGTACCCATAAGGCGCGGCTGATGCAGAAGCTCAATGTCACTTCGCTGGCGGAGCTGGTGAAGTATGCGATGGAGCACAAGTTGCTTTGAGTGTTCTGAAAGCGACCTGTGGGATTGATGTTGCCTGTCGGGGCCTCATCGCTGGCAAGCCAGCTCCCACAGGTTTTGCTGGTGTCGCCGGCAGTGTGGGAGCTGGCTTGCCAGCGATAGGGTCGGGAGGGCATATCTAAATCCGTCATCTTTGTAGGGCAATCCCTACAAGCACCCTTCCACCCGGCTGATATCAATCTCTCAGCACCCCCGATTTGCGCCACCCTTGCCTTTCCTTACGCTTGGATCACAGCAGTCATCCAACAAAAAGGTGCGGGTATGAGTGAGGTCAATTCGAACGCTGCGTCCGGCGAGATCCTGGTCAGCTTCCGTGGTGTGCAGAAGAGCTACGACGGCGAGTCGCTGATCGTCAAGGACCTCAACCTGGATATCCGCAAGGGCGAGTTTCTCACCCTGCTCGGTCCTTCCGGCTCGGGCAAGACCACCAGCCTGATGATGCTGGCCGGCTTCGAGACGCCGACCGCCGGCGAGATCAAGCTGGCCGGTCGTTCGATCAACAACGTGCCGCCGCACAAGCGCGATATCGGCATGGTGTTCCAGAACTACGCGCTGTTCCCGCACATGACCGTGGCCGAGAACCTGGCCTTCCCCCTGAGCGTGCGCAACCTGAGCAAGACCGACATCAGCGAGCGGGTCAAGCGCGTGCTGAACATGGTCCAGCTGGATGCCTTCGCCCAGCGCTACCCAGGCCAGCTCTCCGGTGGCCAGCAGCAGCGCGTGGCCCTGGCCCGTGCCCTGGTGTTCGAGCCGCAACTGGTGCTGATGGACGAACCCCTCGGCGCCCTCGACAAGCAACTGCGCGAACACATGCAGATGGAGATCAAGCACCTGCACCAGCGCCTGGGCGTGACCGTGGTCTATGTGACCCACGACCAGGGCGAGGCGCTGACCATGTCCGACCGCGTGGCGGTGTTCCACCAGGGCGAGATCCAGCAGATCGCCGACCCGCGCACCCTCTACGAAGAGCCGAAGAACACCTTCGTCGCCAACTTCATCGGCGAGAACAACCGCATCAACGGTCGCCTGCTCAGCCGTGACGGCGAACGCTGCCTGGTGGCCCTGGCCCGTGGCGAGAAGGTCGAGGCGCTGGCGGTCAACGTCGGCGAGCCGGGCGAGCCGGTGACCTTGTCGGTGCGCCCGGAGCGCGTGCGCCTGAATGGCCACAGCGAAAGCTGTGTCAATCGCTTCTCCGGTCGCGTGGCCGAATTCATCTATCTGGGCGACCACGTGCGGGTCCGTCTGGAAGTCTGCGGCAAGGCCGACTTCTTCGTGAAGCAGCCGATCGCCGAACTCGACCCGGCGCTGGCCGTGGGCGACGTGGTACCGCTGGGCTGGGAGGTCGAACACGCACGCGCACTCGATCCTATCCTGGAAGCCCACTGAGGTTTGCTAACCAACACCCTGCACTGTGGAGAGAATAAGAATGCTCAAACACTTGAAGTTGACCGCTCTGGCACTGGGTCTGTGCACTGCGACCCACGCAATGGCGGCAAGCGATCTCACCGTGATTTCCTTCGGCGGCGCCAACAAGGCGGCGCAGGTCAAGGCGTTCTACGAGCCTTGGGAGAAGGCCGGCAAGGGCAAGATCGTCGCGGGCGAATACAACGGTGAAATGGCCAAGGTCAAAGCCATGGTCGACACCAAGAGCGTGTCCTGGAACCTGGTGGAAGTGGAGTCGCCGGAACTGGCTCGCGGTTGCGACGAAGGCATGTTCGAGGAGCTGGATCCTGCGCAGTTCGGTAACGAATCCGACTACGTGCCGGGTGCTATCCAACCGTGCGGCGTAGGTTTCTTCGTCTGGTCCACGGTCATGGCCTACAACGCCGACAAGCTGAAAACCGCCCCGACCAGCTGGAAGGACTTCTGGGACACCAAGAACTTCCCGGGCAAGCGTGGCCTGCGCAAGGGCGCCAAGTACACCCTGGAATTCGCCCTGATGGCCGACGGCGTTGCGCCGAAGGAAGTCTACAAGGTGCTCGCCACCAAGGAAGGCCAGGACCGCGCCTTCAAGAAGCTCGACGAGCTGAAGCCGAACATCCAGTGGTGGGAAGCCGGCGCCCAGCCGCCGCAGTACCTGGCCTCGGGTGACGTGGTCATGAGCTCGGCCTACAACGGCCGGATCGCCGCAGTACAGAAAGAAAGCAACCTGAAAGTGGTGTGGAACGGCGGCATCTACGACTTCGACGCCTGGGCCATTCCGAAGGGTGCGAAGAACGTCGAGGAAGCGAAGAAGTTCATCGCCTACTCGGTGCAGCCTGAGCAGCAGAAGATCTACTCGGAAAACATCGCCTACGGTCCGGCCAACTCCAAGGCGGTCGCCCTGCTGTCCGACGAGATCAAGAAGGACATGCCGACCACCCCGGAAAACATCGCCAACCAGGTGCAGATCGACGTCGCCTTCTGGGCTGACAACAGCGAGCAGCTGGAACAACGCTTCAACGCCTGGGCGGCCAAGTAAGCCGTACCGATGGGGCGCCGGCGGCCTGCCGGCGCTCCCCGTTTTCCAAGATTTCCGGAGTTCGCTATGGCCATCGCAGTGCCCCTCAAAGAAGGCGCAGGTCCTACCCTCAAGCAGCGCCTGGCGCGTGCCGAGCGGGTCAACCGCTTCAAGGCGCAGGCGTTGATCGCGCCGCTGGCGCTGTTCCTGCTGCTGGTGTTTCTCGTGCCGATCGCCGCGCTGCTGTACAAGAGCGTCGGCAACCCCGAGGTGGTCAGCGGCCTGCCGCGTACCGTGGTGGCCGTGGCCGAGTGGGATGGCAAGAGCCTGCCGGGCGAGCCCGTCTACAAAGCACTCAGCGAGGACCTCGCCGAGTCGCGCAAGAACCAGACCCTGGGCGACCTGTCCAAGCGTCTGAACATGGAACTGGCCGGCTACCGCAGCCTGCTGGCGAAAACCGCCCGGGCCCTGCCGTTCAAGGCCGAACCCGCTTCTTATAAGGATGCGCTGCAAGAGCTCGACGAGCGCTGGGGCGACCCCGCCTACTGGCAGGCGATCCGCCGCAACACCAGCAGCGTGACCCCGTTCTATCTGCTGGCGGCCCTGGACCATCGCATCGACGACCTCGGTGAAGTGGCCCCGGCTACCCCTGACCAGGCCATTTACCTGGACATCTTCACCCGTACCCTGTGGATGGGCTTCGTCATCACCGCCATCTGCCTGGTGCTGGCTTATCCGCTGGCCTACCTGCTGGCCAACCTGCCGACCCGGCAGAGCAACCTGCTGATGATTCTCGTACTGCTGCCGTTCTGGACCTCGATCCTGGTGCGGGTGGCGGCGTGGATCGTGCTGCTGCAATCCGGCGGTCTGATCAACAGTGCGCTGATGGCCATCGGCATCATCGACAAGCCGCTGGAACTGGTGTTCAACCGCACCGGCGTGTACATCTCGATGGTCCACATCCTGCTGCCGTTCATGATCCTGCCGATCTACAGCGTGATGAAGGGCATCTCGCCGACCTACATGCGTGCCGCGATTTCCCTCGGCTGCCATCCGTTCACCAGCTTCTGGCGCGTGTACTTCCCGCAGACCTACGCCGGCGTGGGCGCCGGGTGCCTGCTGGTGTTCATCATGGCCATTGGTTACTACATCACCCCGGCGCTGCTCGGCAGCCCGAACGACCAGATGGTCAGCTACTTCGTGGCCTTCTACACCAACACCAGCATCAACTGGGGCATGGCAACCGCGCTGGGCGGCCTGCTGTTGCTGGCTACCGTGCTGCTTTACCTGATCTATAGCTGGCTGGTCGGCTCCAGCCGCCTGCGCCTGAGCTGAGGAGCGAAGTCATGCTGAGTCCGTACATGTCGCCCGTCGAGCGGGTCTGGTTCTACAGCTTGCGCATTCTCTGCGGGCTGATCCTGCTGTTCCTGGTGTTGCCGGTGCTGGTGATCATTCCACTGTCGTTCAACTCCGGCAGCTTCCTGGTCTACCCGCTGCAGGGCTTCTCGTTGCAGTGGTACCACAACTTCTTCGCCTCCGATGAGTGGATGCGCGCCCTGAAGAACAGCATCATCGTCGCCCCGGCGGCCACGGTGCTGGCGATGGTCTTCGGCACCCTGGCGTCGATCGGCCTGACCCGCGGGGACTTCCCCGGCAAGTCGCTGATCATGGCCCTGGTGATTTCGCCGATGGTGGTGCCGGTGGTGATCATCGGTGTGGCCAGCTATCTGTTCTTCGCCCCGCTGGGGCTGGGTAACAGCTTCCTCTCGCTGATCCTGGTGCATGCGGTGCTCGGCGTGCCGTTCGTCATCATCACCGTGTCGGCGACCCTGCAGGGCTTCAACCACAACCTGGTGCGTGCGGCGGCCAGCCTGGGCGCCTCGCCGGTGACCACCTTCCGCCGCGTGACCCTGCCGCTGATCGCTCCCGGGGTGATTTCCGGGGCGCTGTTCGCCTTCGCCACCTCGTTCGACGAAGTGGTGGTGACCCTGTTCCTCGCCGGTCCCGAGCAGGCCACCCTGCCACGGCAGATGTTCAGCGGCATCCGCGAGAACCTCAGCCCGACCATCGCTGCTGCGGCGACGCTGTTGATCGCTTTCTCGGTGATCCTGCTGCTGACCCTGGAATGGCTGCGTGGGCGCAGCGAGAAACTGCGGACCCAGCAGCCCGCCTGACGGCAACTCGGGATCCTGTGGGAGCCGGCGTTGCCGGCGATGAGGCCAGGCCAGGCAATGATGTTGTCGGTTCTGGCCCCATCGCTGGCAACGCCAGCTCCCACAGGGTTTTGTGTTGTTCCGTCCATCTCCAGACAACATCCATCAGTCTCCTTGTCCCTGATGTACAATGCGCGCCACCGTGAATTCGCCCAAAGGTGCGCCATGCAGCCCTTCGCTATTGCTCCCTCGATCCTTTCCGCCGACTTCGCCCGCCTGGGTCCGGATGTCGATGCCGTGCTCGCGGCTGGCGCCGATATCGTCCACTTCGATGTGATGGACAACCACTACGTGCCCAACCTGACCATCGGCCCGATGGTCTGCTCGGCGCTGCGCAAGTACGGCGTGACCGCGCCGATCGACGTGCACCTGATGGTCAGCCCGGTCGACCGCATCATTGGCGATTTCATCGAAGCTGGCGCCACCTACATCACCTTCCACCCGGAAGCCTCGCAGCACATCGACCGTTCGCTGCAACTGATCCGCGACGGCGGCTGCAAGGCCGGTCTGGTGTTCAACCCGGCCACCGGCCTGGATGCGCTGAAGTACGTGATGGACAAGGTCGACATGGTCCTGCTGATGAGTGTCAACCCCGGCTTCGGCGGGCAGAAGTTCATCCCCGGCACCCTCGACAAGCTGCGCGAGGCGCGCGCCCTGATCGATGCCAGCGGTCGTGATATCCGCCTGGAAATCGACGGCGGCGTGAACGTCAACAACATCCGCGAGATCGCTGCTGCTGGCGCCGATACCTTCGTGGCCGGCTCGGCGATCTTCAATGCCCCGGACTACAAGGAAGTGATCGACAAGATGCGCGCCGAACTGGCCCTGGCCCGCCCATGAGCGGCTTCGAGCAGCTGTTCCCGCAACGTCTGCCGCAGTTGGTGATGTTCGACCTGGACGGCACCCTGATCGATTCGGTCCCGGACCTGGCGGCGGCGGTGGACCGCATGCTGCTCGAAATGGGCCGTGAGCCTGCCGGGGTGCAGGCTGTGCGCCAATGGGTCGGCAATGGTGCCCCGGTGCTGGTGCGCCGGGCCCTGGCCGGTGGCATCGAGCATGCGGCGGTCAACGACCAGGAAGCCGAGCACGGCCTGGAGATCTTCCTGCGCGCCTATGGCGAAAGCCACGATCGCACGGTGATCTACCCGGGCGTGCGCGATACCCTGCGCTGGCTGCAGGAGCAGGGCGTGGAGATGGCCCTGATCACCAACAAGCCGGAGCGCTTCGTCGGCCCGCTGCTCGATCAGATGCAGATCGGCCCGTACTTCCGCTGGATCATCGGCGGTGACACCCTGCCGCAGAAGAAGCCGGACCCGGCGGCGCTGCTGCATGTGATGCGCATGGCTGGCGTGAGTGCCGACGAGGCGCTGTTCGTCGGCGATTCGCGCAGCGATGTACAGGCGGCGAAGTCGGCCGGGGTGAAGTGCGTGGGGCTGACCTACGGCTATAACCACGGTCGGCCGATCAGCGAGGAGTCGCCGGCGCTGGTGATCGACGATCTGCGCGCCTTGCTGCCGGTTGCTTCGGTGCAGCCACTGAGCTAACGTTGAGCCCTTCAACTTCCCACCCGGTAGAGATTCCATCGTGGTAGCAGCTGGCAAACTCTGGATGAAAGTCATCAAGGCCCTGGCCCGTTGGCGTTGGCGCGCCTGACTTCTGCCCAGCCGGCTATGTCCGGCACGTTTGCCATTTGACTCTTCTTGCCCTACTGCCACGAGGCAATCATGACCCGCGAAGAATTCCTGCGCCTGGCCGCTGAAGGCTACAACCGCATTCCCCTTGCCTGCGAAACCCTGGCCGACTTCGACACACCGCTGTCGATCTACCTGAAACTGGCCGACCAGCCCAACTCCTACCTGCTCGAATCGGTGCAGGGCGGGGAAAAGTGGGGCCGCTACTCGATCATAGGCCTGCCGTGCCGCACCGTGCTGCGGGTGCATGACCATCAGGTACGCATCACCGTCGACGGCGTCGAGACCGAGCAGCATGAGGTGGAAGACCCGCTGGCCTTCGTCGAGACCTTCAAGGAACGCTACAAGGTTCCGACCATCGCCGGTCTGCCGCGGTTCAATGGTGGTCTGGTCGGTTACTTCGGTTATGACTGCGTGCGCTACGTCGAGAAGCGCCTGGGCAAATGCCCGAACCCGGATCCGCTGGGCGTGCCTGACATCCTGCTGATGGTCTCCGATGCGGTCGTGGTGTTCGACAACCTGGCCGGCAAGATGCACGCCATCGTGCTCGCCGATCCGGCCCAGGAAAATGCCTACGAACAGGGTCAGGCCCGCCTGCAGGACTTGCTGGAGCAACTGCGCCAGCCAATCACCCCGCGCCGTGGCCTCGACTTCACTGGCCCGCAGGCCGCCGAACCGGCCTTCCGCTCGAGCTTTACCCAGGCGGACTACGAGCGCGCGGTGGATACCATCAAGGAGTACATCCTTGCCGGCGACTGCATGCAGGTGGTGCCGTCGCAACGCATGTCCATCGACTTCAAGGCCGCGCCGATCGACCTGTACCGGGCGCTGCGCTGCTTCAACCCGACGCCGTACATGTACTTCTTCAACTTCGGTGACTTCCACGTAGTGGGCAGTTCGCCGGAAGTGCTGGTGCGGGTCGAGGACAACCTGGTCACCGTGCGCCCGATCGCCGGTACCCGCCCGCGCGGTGCCACCGAGGAGGCCGACCGGGCGCTGGAAGAAGACCTGCTGTCCGACGACAAGGAAATCGCCGAGCACCTGATGCTGATCGACCTGGGCCGCAACGATACCGGTCGGGTGTCGGAAGTGGGTTCGGTGAAGCTCACCGAGAAGATGGTGATCGAGCGTTATTCCAACGTCATGCACATCGTGTCCAACGTCACCGGCCAGCTGAAAAGCGGCCTGACCGCGATGGACGCCCTGCGCGCCATCCTGCCGGCCGGGACCCTGTCGGGCGCGCCGAAGATTCGCGCGATGGAGATCATCGACGAGCTGGAGCCGGTCAAGCGCGGTGTCTACGGTGGTGCGGTGGGTTACTTCGCCTGGAACGGCAACATGGATACCGCGATTGCCATTCGTACTGCGGTGATCAAGGACGGCGAGCTGCATGTGCAGGCCGGCGGCGGCATCGTTGCCGACTCGGTGCCGGCGCTGGAGTGGGAAGAAACCATCAACAAGCGTCGCGCCATGTTCCGGGCGGTGGCGCTGGCTGAGCAGACACCGCAGAAATAAGTGTTGGCCCTAATCGCTGGCAAGCCAGCTCCCACAGGATTCAGCGGTGACGCGGAGCTTGTGGGAGCTGGCTTGCCAGCGATGAGGCCATCAGCAACAACATGGCCTCTTAGGTTTAGAACTCTAGGCTCAACGCCAGATTGACCCCTTGCTGGGTCAACTCGTCGCTTTTGCGCCAGTTATAGCTACCGCGCAATGCCACGCCAGGCGCCACGGTCTGGCTCACCCCCAGGCTCAGCCGGTTCAGATTGCTCTGTGGCGTATACCCGGTGAGGGTGAAGTCATTGGCCGGCAGGCTGTTGAGGTGCATGGTCAGGTCCTGACGGTCATCCTCGAACTCATGCTCGTGAGCCACTTCGCCGAACACCAGGGTCGCTGGCGCTACCCGGTATTTGCCCTGCAGACCGGCACCCAGCCGCCGTGAGTCGCGCTTCTGGTCGTCGAAGGTCAGCGCCGTGGCACGTGCGCCTTTCTCGCTGTAGCCATCCACCTCGATCCGCGCATAGTCGGCGCTGATGAACGGCGACAGACTCCAGTCGCTGCCCGGCTGCGCCAGGTCGAAGCCGAGTCGGGCGGAGACAGCCAGGACATCGCCATCGGTGTCGCCTTTCTCGCTGCGGTCACTCGGGCCGAGAGCGAAGGTGCGTTGCAGGTCGTCGTAGTCCAGGCGCCCGCCAGTCAGGGCGGCGTCGGCCCACCAGCGGTCGTGGTTGAACTGGGCGAACACGGTGGCCAGGTAGCTGTTCAGGCGGTAGTCGGAGTCCCGCGCGCCGGCCTCCAGTTTCTGCCGGTAGACGCCGCCGGCAATGCCGACTCGCCAGTCCTGGTCAAGGCGATAGCTGCCGCCCACGGTAAGGTTGTAGCCGTGGCCGTCGGCGCTGGCCGAGCTGCGCTGGCTGTCGATATCCAGGTTCTGGCCGCCGGCGGCGACGATCGCCTGCCATTGTCCGACCGCCTGCCAGTCGGCCTGCCACTGGTTGCGCAGTTCGTCCTGGTGGGCGCGCAAGGTGCCGTGGGCCATTTCCGGTAGCAGGGTCAGCTCCCAGGGGGCGGAGAGGATGGAATAGCCGTAGTCGGCGATCATCCGCTGGCCGGCGATGGTCGGGTGGACCGAATCGTTGAACAGCAGCTTGCTGGCGTCCGGGTTGGTGCCGCTGGCGCCATACACCGGGTTCTGCGTACAACCGTTGCCGCTGTAGCAGGTCTGCAACAGGTTCTGGTCAGCGGCGAGGCCGAACAGGCTTGGCGAAGCGAGGGCTTCCTGGAATAGCAGCGGAATGTTCAGCGGGATGATTTCGGCATCGATCTGGGCCAGTTGGGTGACCAGGGTCTGGTTGAAGAAGGCGCTGAGCTGCGAGCTGGCGCTTTGCAGTGGCGTGCCGTTTAGTGCCGGAGTCAGGCCCAGGTCGGGCAGCAGCCAGACCATGATGTAGCGCGCCCCCGCCTGCTGCAGGGCCTGGGCGCTGGCGGCCAGTTGGGTAGCCGAGGTCGCGGCGGCGGCGGGCGAAGTCACCAGTCCCTGGAGGAAGTCGTTGCCGCCACCGGTGAGGTAGTACAGCGCATTGGGATCGGCCAGTCGTCCGCCGGCCAGGTAGCCGGGCTTCTGGCGCAGTACGGTCCCGGCACCGGGATTGCCGGGCGGGATCATCACCAGGGATTCGCCGGTGATCGACTCGTAGATCTGGTCGGTACGGTAGCCCCCGGTCGCCCAGTTGTTGCCGTCCGGGATGCCCAGGGCGGCGTTGACCGGCGAGGTGGAGGCGTTCAGGTCGCCGGGGGCGACGCCAAGGTAACCGCCGAGGATCATCGACGACACCGGGGCGAAGCTGCCATCCGGGTTGCGGTTGGTATAGCGCTGGCTGGTGCCGGGCGCTCCATCGGGGTCGGGGAACTGGCCCGCATCGGCGAGGCTGTCGCCGAAGACGATCATGGTGGAGTAGGGGGAGGGAGCCGCGATGGCTTGTGAACAGGCGAGTGCCAGCAGGCACGCGGTGGATTGACGCAGATAACGGCGTTTTCTCATCGCAAGAGTCCTTTTGTCGTTGTTTTTGGGCATTGCGCCCGCTGACGGTAGCAAATCCTTCGCTTCGTGGCGTGCCGATATTGCACGCATTGTTTCCGTAAGCTACTGTGCCGAAACGTATGAACGAGACTTACCCCGTGTTGATCGTCAGCAAACTCTTGATGCGCGTTATCAAGGCCCACGCCCGTTGGCGTTGGCGCGCCTGACTTTATCTCCTGCCGGTTCGCCGGCCCGTTACGTTTTGCCTTTCTGAAATGAATTCACACACCTTCGCAACAGTTTGAAACGACTGGGGCGGGTGAAACTGCATGTCGGCAGTCGGGAAGGCAGCCTTTCAAAGTCAGTATTCAAGAGGTTGAACCCAGATGTTACTGATGATCGACAACTACGACTCCTTTACCTACAACGTCGTTCAGTACTTCGGCGAGCTGGGGGCAGAGGTCAAGGTCATTCGCAACGACGAACTGACCATCGAACAGATCGAAGCCCTGCAGCCAGAGCGCATCGTCGTTTCCCCAGGCCCGTGCACTCCGACCGAGGCCGGGGTGTCCATCGCCGCCATCCATCATTTTGCCGGCAAGCTGCCGATCCTCGGCGTGTGCCTGGGACACCAGTCCATCGGCCAGGCCTTCGGCGGTGATGTGGTACGCGCGCGTCAGGTGATGCACGGCAAGACCAGTCCGGTGGTCCACGAGAACAAGGGCGTATTCGCCGGTCTCAACAATCCGCTGACCGTGACCCGCTACCACTCCCTGGTGGTCAAGCGCGAAACCCTGCCGGATTGCCTGGAAATGACCGCCTGGACCGCACTCGAAGACGGCTCCGTCGACGAAATCATGGGCCTGCGTCACAAGACCCTGAATATCGAAGGCGTGCAGTTCCACCCCGAGTCGATCCTCACCGAGCAGGGCCATGCGCTGTTCGCCAACTTCCTCAAGCAGACCGGCGGCCGCCGCTAAGGATCGCGCAATGGATATCAAGACTGCCCTGGCCCGGATCGTCGGCCACCTGGATCTGTCCACCGAGGAAATGCGCGATGTGATGCGCGAGATCATGACCGGCCAGTGCACGGAGGCGCAGATCGGCGCCTTCCTGATGGGCATGCGCATGAAAAGCGAAAGCATCGACGAGATCACCGGTGCGGTGTCGGTCATGCGTGAGCTGGCGGACAAGGTCGAACTCAACACCCTCGATGGCGTGGTCGATATCGTCGGTACCGGCGGCGATGGCGCCAACATCTTCAACGTCTCCACCGGCTCGGCCTTCGTCGTGGCCGCTGCTGGCTGCACCGTGGCCAAGCACGGCAACCGCGCGGTGTCCGGCAAGAGCGGCAGCGCCGACCTGCTGGAAGCCGCCGGTATCTACCTGAACCTGACGCCGGTCCAGGTGGCCCGTTGCATCGACAGCGTGGGCATCGGTTTCATGTTCGCCCAGACCCACCACCGCGCCATGAAGTACGCTGCCGGCCCGCGCCGCGACCTGGGCCTGCGCACCCTGTTCAACATGCTCGGCCCGCTTACGAATCCGGCTGGTGTGAAGCACCAGGTGGTCGGCGTGTTCACCCAGGCCCTGTGCCGGCCGCTGGCCGAAGTGCTGCAGCGGCTTGGCAGCAAGCATGTGCTGGTGGTGCACTCCAAGGATGGCCTGGACGAGTTCAGCCTGGCCGCGCCGACCTTCGTTGCCGAACTGAAGAACGGCGAAATCACCGAGTACTGGGTCGAGCCGGAAGACCTCGGCATGAAGAGCCAGAGCCTGCATGGCCTTGCGGTCAGCGGTCCGGAAGAATCCCTGGCGCTGATCCGCGATGCCATTGGCCGGCGCAAGACCGAGAACGGCCAGAAAGCTGCGGAAATGATCGTCCTCAACGCTGGTGCCGCGCTCTATGCCGCAGACCTGGCGATGACCCTCAAGCAAGGTGTCGAGTTGGCTCACGACGCACTGCACACCGGCCTGGCTCGGGAAAAGATGGAAGAGCTGGGTGCCTTTACCGCGGTATTCAAACTGGAGAATGAAGGATGAGTGTGCCGACGGTTCTGGAAACGATTCTTGCCCGCAAGGTCGAGGAAGTCGCCGAGCGTAGCGCCCGGGTCAGCCTTGCCGAACTGGAGCGCCTGGCCGCTGCCGCCGATGCCCCGCGTGGCTTCGCCAATGCGTTGATCGAGCAGGCCAAGCGCAAGCAACCGGCGGTGATCGCCGAGATCAAGAAGGCTTCGCCGAGCAAGGGCGTGATTCGCGAGCACTTCGTCCCAGCCGAACTTGCCGTCAGTTACGAGAAGGGCGGGGCGACCTGTTTGTCGGTACTGACCGACGTCGATTACTTCCAGGGCGCCGACGTCTATCTGCAGCAGGCGCGTGCCGCCGTACAGCTGCCGGTGATCCGCAAGGACTTCATGATCGATCCGTACCAGATCGTCGAAGCCCGCGCCCTTGGCGCCGACTGCGTGTTGCTGATAGTCGCTGCCCTGGATGATGTGAAGATGGCCGAGCTGGCTGCGACAGCGAAGAGCGTCGGCCTCGACGTGCTGGTGGAGGTACATGACGGCGATGAGCTGGAGCGTGCGCTGAAGACCCTCGACACGCCGCTGGTCGGGGTCAACAACCGCAACCTGCACACCTTCGAAGTCAGCCTGGAAACCACCCTCGACCTGCTGCCGCGCATCCCTCGCGATCGTCTGGCGATTACCGAGAGCGGCATCCTCAATCGGGCCGATGTCGAGCTGATGGAAATCAACGAGGTCTATTCTTTCCTGGTTGGCGAGGCGTTCATGCGTGCCGAGGAGCCGGGGGTGGAACTGCAGCGTCTGTTCTTTCCCGGAGGCGTGCCAGGCCTGAACGGGCTGGACTGATCGATTCGAAGCCGGCGTTTGCCGGCTTTTTCATTTCAGGAAGAAAGTTATGAGCGAACAAGCGATGGCCGTCACCGTCGAAGCGGGCCTGCACGCCGAGCAGGATCTGCTGGCGGCGGTGTGCAAGGGCGAACGCGAGCATGGGTTGTTGTTCTGGCGCCCAACTGACCGGGCATTGGTGATGCCGCGGCGGATGAGTCGGCTGGAGGGATTCGAGGCGGCCTGTGGCGAGCTGGCGATTTCCGGCTGGCCCGTGCTGCTGCGCGAAACCGGTGGTGAGCCGGTGCCGCAGTCGTCGGCGGTGATCAATATCGCCCTGGTGTATGTCGCGCCGCGCAGCGAGGGGGATAACGGTCGTATCGAGAATGCCTATCTGCGTCTTTGCGAGCCGTTGTGCGAAGTCCTGCGGGACTGGGGTGGCATGGCGTCGGTCGGTGAGATCGAGGGTGCGTTCTGCGACGGTCGTTACAACGTCAATCTCAACGGGCGCAAGCTGGTCGGCACGGCCCAGCGCTGGCGCCAGGGGCTCGGCGGCAAGCGTCCGGTGGTGCTGGTGCACGGTGCCTTGCTGCTGGATAACGAGCGCGAGTCGATGGTCGCGGCGGTCAACCGCTTCAACGAGTGTTGCGAGCTGGAGCAGCGCTGTCTGGCCGACAGCCATATCGCGCTGCATGAGGTGGTGCCCGAGGCACCGTTGCTGGAGCGCCTGGGCCAGGCCTACGCCCGGACCCTCGGCGCCATTGCCAAGGATTAACGGGTACCGAAGACCACCATGGTCTTGCCTTTCACATGCACCAGGTTGCGTTCTTCGAGGTCCTTGAGAACGCGACCGACCATCTCCCGCGAGCAACCGACGATCCGGCCGATTTCCTGACGAGTGATCTTGATCTGCATGCCGTCCGGGTGGGTCATGGCGTCCGGTTGCTTGCACAGTTCCAGCAGGCAGCGGGCAACGCGGCCGGTCACATCGAAGAACGCCAGATCGCCAACCTTGCGCGTGGTATTGCGCAGGCGCTGGGCCATCTGGCTGCCGAGTGCGTAGAGAATGTCCTGGTCCTGACGTGCCAGCTCGCGGAATTTCTCGTAGCTGATTTCCGCGACCTCGCATTCGCTCTTGGCGCGCACCCAGGCGCTGCGCTGCTGCTCCTTGCCCGCAGGCTCGAACAGCCCCAGCTCACCGAAGAAGTCGCCGCTATTGAGGTAGGCGATGATCATTTCCCGACCATCGTCGCCTTCGATCAGGATGGTGACCGAGCCCTTGACGATGAACGACAGGGTCTCGGCCGTATCGCCGGCACTGAGAATGTTGCTTTTGGCCGGGAAGCGGCGGCGCTGGCAATGCGCGAGCAGCTTGTCGACGTTCTTGATCTTGGCTGGAAGTGTTGCGGCAACCATGGTTAAGCCCCGAAATACGCGGTCCGTGAGTATTTATAGTTCTGGGATGGGTGCAAAACGCCATCAATTTGGCGTCAGTTTATCAGACGTAGCACCTGTGTCGGCATATTTACTCGAACGCTTAAGCCTTTTCGCCTTCGCCTGTAGGGACTAAGCTGGCAGCCATTTTTTCAAGCGAGGGGAGACCAGGTATGAAGGCGCGTATTCAGTGGGCCGGCGAGGCCATGTTCCTGGGTGAGTCGGGCAGTGGTCATGTGGTGGTGATGGACGGCCCGCCCGAGGCGGGTGGTCGCAACCTGGGTGTTCGTCCGATGGAAATGTTGCTGCTGGGCCTGGGCGGTTGCAGCAACTTCGACGTGGTCAGCATCCTGCGCAAGTCCCGCCAGGCCGTTGAAAGCTGCGAAGCCTTCCTCGAAGCAGAGCGCGCCAGCGAGGACCCGAAGGTGTTCACCAAGATCCACCTGCACTTCGTGGTCAAGGGCCGTGGTTTGAAAGAGGCCCAGGTCAAGCGGGCGGTGGAACTGTCGGCGGAGAAATACTGCTCGGCGTCGATCATGCTGGGTCGCGCCGGTGTCGAGATCACCCACGACTACGAGATCGTCGAACTCGGCTGATTCGTCAGCGCCGTAATGCCGGCAGCCAATCCACCAGGCTGGCCGGCAGCGCGGCGCGCAGTTGGTCGCTAAGGCGCTCGCGGTGTTTCTGATACCACAGGCCGAGCCCGATCACCGCCAGGCCGATCAGGCTCAGCACCAGCGGGAACAGCAACGACTCGGCGAACACCTCGTATGACAGGTAGCCAAGATAGGCCGCCACACCGAGGGCGCCGAAGACCATGAACAGCGGTCGGCGCAAGAATACGGCCACCAGCATCAGACCCAGGTTGATCAGGCAGTAGAGGGCCTTGCCCAGTTCGCTGTCGCTGTTCATCGAGGTCAGCCCGCCCCAGAACGCCAGCAATCCGGCCAGATAGCCCCAGAACGCATAGTCCTCGCGGGTACGGCCGTCGACCAGCAGCACCACCAGCAACAGCCCCAGGCCGAACCACAGCGAGACCTGCTGGCGCTGCTCCCAGGTGAAGACATCCCCGTAAATCCACTCGCTCAGGTCCATGGACATGAACCACAGCGCGACGGCGATCGGCATGACGATGAAGGGGAAGGGAATCAGGCGCAGCATCAGCAGGCCGGCGCAGACGGTGGCGGTTTCCATCAACAGCCAGCCGCCCTGCACGTAGCGATAGTAGTCGTGGTAGTCGGATTGCTGGTCGTCCAGTGGCCAGATGCCGGTCAGGCGCTCGATGGCGAACACCGCCAGTGGCACGATGCTGACCGCGACCGCCGCGAGCACGCCGCCGGGAATCAGTTGGCCGCGGCGCTGCATGGCCAATCCGGCGAAGGTCAACAGAACGATATAGGCGAGGGCGATGGCCAGTAGCGCGCTATCGCCGATGCGCATCCAGGCTTCGCTGAGCAGCCAGCCCATGGCTCCCATGATCAGCAGGGCGCCAAGATAGAAGGCGACATGGGCCAGCTGGAAGCCGGGGCGGTGGGCCGGTTGCTCGCGCAGGAAGCGCAGCAACGCCTGTTCCTGCTCTGCGCTCAGCAGGCCCGCTTCAACTGCGCGGGCCAGGTCCTTGGCTTCGAAGCGCCCGGTCATGATGGGTCAGATGCGGTAGGTGCTTTTGGTCATGACCTTGGCCATCAGGCTCATGCCGAACTTGACCGGGGCGGGGAAGCGGAAGCCGCCGGCATCCAGCGCCATGTCGGCGTGGTGTTCCTCGTCGATGCGCATCTGTTCGAGGATCGCCCGGGATTTTTCGTCTTCAGGCGGGATCTGCTCCAGGTGTTCGTCGAGGTGCTTGCATACCTGGTGCTCGGTAGCGGCGACGAAGCCCAGGCTGACCTTGTCGCTGATCAGCCCGGCGACCGCGCCGATGCCAAAGGACATGCCATAGAACAGGGGATTGAGGATGCTCGGGGAACTGCCCAACTGGCGAATGCGTTGCTCGCACCAGACCAGGTGATCGATTTCTTCGTCGGCGGCCTGTTCCATCGCCTTGCGCACTTCTGGCAGCTTGGCGGTCAGGGCCTGGCCCTGGTACAGCGCCTGGGCACAGACTTCACCGGTGTGGTTGATGCGCATCAGGCCGGCGATGTGGCGGGTCTGCTTGTCGTCGAGCTCGGCGTCGGGCTGGACGATCGCGGGAGAAGGACGGGTCGGTTGGCCGCTGAAGGGCAGCAAGGTGCGCATGGCGGTGTCGGCCTGCAGCAACAAGCGGTCGAGCGGCGAGTATTGACGTTCGGTAGCCATCGGGCACCTCCGCAAGAATGTGCCCGACAGTTTAACTCAAAGCCTGTTACAGGGCTTGCGCTGGATCAGCCCGGCGGCCAGTGCATCTGGCGCTGGCCAAGCACGTGCATATGGATGTGGTAGACGGTCTGGCCGCCCAGCTCGTTGCAGTTCATGACGACGCGGAAACCGTCCTCGCAACCCAGTTCCTTGGCCAGGCGCTGTGCGGTGAACAGGATATGCCCGGCCAGGCCTTTGTCTTCCTCGGTGAGGTCGTTGAGGGTGCGGATCGGCTTTTTCGGGATTACCAGGAAATGCACGGGTGCCTGCGGGGCGATATCGTGGAACGCCAGGACCTGGTCGTCTTCGTAGATGATCTTCGCCGGGATTTCCCGGTTGATGATCTTGGTGAAAATAGTCTCCACAACGCTTGCTCCATGGTGGTGGTCGGGCCTGAGTGTACTCAGCCGGCACGCCGCCGCCCAGTGGCGATTCGATTCAGCGCGGCGCGTAGGCGCGGTTGATGGCGCCGGCCAGCTTGCGGCTGATCCAGCGGCCCAGCAAGCGTGGTGCGCGGGCCAGCCAGCGGTTGCGGCGGCCGGGGATGATGATCGCCTTGTTGCGGTCGAGGGCGCGCACGGTGTACAGCGCCACTTCTTCCGGGGTCAGGCAGCGCTTGCCGTTGTCCAGGCGTGGGATGCGCCGGTTTGGCGAGCGTACCGGGCCCGGGCAGAGTACCGAGACCTTGATCCCGGTTTGCTTGAGTTCTTCGCGCAGGCCTTCGGAAAAGTGCAGGACGTACGCCTTGCTCGCGGCGTAGCTGCTCATCCACGGACCCGGGGCGAAGGCCGCCAGCGAGGCGACATTGAGGATCTGCCCGCCGCCCTGTACCGCCATGGCATTGCCCAGGGCGTGGCAGAGGCGGGTGAGGGCGAGGATGTTGACCTCGATCAGGTCCTGTTCGTCGCCCCATTCCTGGGCGAGGAAATGCCCGTAGGAGCGAATCCCGGCGCAGTTCACCAGCAGGTCGATCTGCCGCTCGCCTTCCTCCAGTTCCAGCAGGAAGCCCGAGAGGCGCAGCGGCTCGCCAAGGTCGCAGGCGCGGAACAGCACTTCCACGCCGAAGCGCTGGGTCAGTTCGATGGCCACGGGTTCCAGCAGGTCGCGCTGGCGCGCCACCAGGATCAGGTTGCGCCCCCGCCGCGCCAATGCTTCGGCCAGTGCCAGTCCCAGACCGCTGGAGGCACCGGTGATCATGGCGTAACGGGTCATGCGGTTCTCCAAGGGCGGGGGCTGGCGAAAGGGGGCCTAGTCTACACAAAGGCCGCTGAATCAGCGCGGCCAGTGCGTGCCCAGGCGGTTCGCGGTGTTGAGTGCCTGGCGGTATTCCTCGTCCAGGCGGGCGATCAGTTGTTCCACCGGCAATTGCTCATCGATGGCGCCCGCGCCCTGGCCGGCAGACCATACGGTCTTCCATGCCTTGGCTTCCTCGTGGATCGGCTTGAGCTGGATCTCGCCGCCCTTGGCCAGAGCGGCGAGATCGTAGCCGGCCTTTTCCAGGCTTTGGCGCATGAAGCTGGCGGGAACGCCGGAGACCACCGGGGTATGGACGATATCGGCGGCCTTGGCCTCCAGCAGCATCGCTTTGTACTCGGGCGACGCTTGGCTTTCCAGGCTGGCAATGAAATGGGTGCCGAGGTAGGCGAGGTCGGCGCCGAGCAATTGCGCGGCAAGGATTTCGTGGCCGCGGTTGAGGCAGCCGGCGAGCAGCAGGGTCTTGTCGAAGAACTGGCGGATTTCGGCGACCAGGGCAAACGGACTCCAGGTTCCGGCATGGCCGCCGGCGCCGGCTGCTACCGCGATCAGGCCGTCGACACCGGCCTCGGCGGCCTTCTCGGCATGCCGGCGGGTGGTGACATCGTGGAACACCAGGCCACCATAGCTGTGCACAGCGTCCACCACTTCCTTGACCGCGCCGAGGCTGGTGATCACCACCGGTACCTTGTGTTCGATGCACACCGCAAGATCAGCCTGCAGTCGCGGGTTGCTCTGGTGCACGATCAGGTTTACCGCATAGGGCGCCGGGTCTGCCAGGTCGGCCAGTCCTGCTTCGATTTCCTCCAGCCAGGCCTTGAAGCCGGCGGTATCACGCTGGTTGAGTGCGGGGAAACTGCCCATCACGCCGTTGCGGCAACAGGCCAGGACCAGCTTCGGATTCGAGATCAGGAACATCGGTGCCGCCACCACGGGCAGGCGCAGGCGTCGTTCGAGCAGTTCGGGCAATGACATGGCAGATTCTCGGGTTGTTTAGGGTCAGAACGGTTTGACCACCACCAGAATTACGATGAGCAGCAGGAACAGCACCGGCACTTCGTTGAACCAGCGGAAGTAGGTGTGGCTGCGGTTGTTGTCGCCGCGGGCGAAGCGTTTCACGTTGGCGCCGCACATGTGATGGTAGCCAGTCAGCAGCACCACCAGCGTCAGCTTGGCGTGCAACCAGCCCTGGCTTAGCCAGCCGGGAGTGAGGTAGAGCATCCATATGCCGAAGACGAACGTGGCGATCATCGCCGGCCCCATGATGAAGCGGTAGAGCTTGCGTTCCATGACCACGAAGCGGTCACGGCTGATCTGGTCCTCGCTGGCGGCGTGGTAGACGAACAGGCGGGGCAGGTAGAAGAGACCGGCAAACCAGCAGACGACGCTGACGATATGCAGGGCTTTGATCCAGAGATACATGTTTTTTAGTCCTTGGCGATTCACGGTCGTCAGATAGTAGTGGTTAGGCGCCGCCAGCGTCATCTCAACGGTTGTAGGTGTCACCACGGCCCCCTATCATCGCTGGTTTTCCAGTCGGTTCGTTGATAGGGGGCAGTTCATGGTCAAGGTCGGTATCGTCGGCGGCACGGGTTACACCGGTGTCGAGTTGCTGCGTCTGCTGGCACAGCATCCTCAGGCTGAAGTCGCAGTCATCACCTCGCGCTCGGAAGCGGGCCTGGCGGTGGCAGACATGTACCCGAACCTGCGAGGCCACTACGACAACCTGGCGTTCAGCGTGCCGGACACCAAGGCCCTGGCGGCCTGCGACGTGGTGTTCTTCGCTACCCCTCACGGGGTTGCCCACGCCCTGGCCGGCGAGTTGCTGGCGGCTGGCACCAAGGTCATCGACCTGTCTGCCGACTTCCGTCTGCAGGACGCCGATGAGTGGGCCAAGTGGTACGGCCAGCCTCACGGCGCGCCAGAGCTGCTGAAGGATGCGGTCTACGGTCTGCCGGAAGTGAACCGCGAGCAGATCCGCCAGGCGCGCCTGATTGCCGTGCCGGGTTGCTACCCGACCGCTACCCAGCTGGGCTTCCTGCCGCTGCTGGAGGCCGGCATCGCCGATGCCTCGCGCCTGATCGCCGACTGCAAGTCCGGCGTCAGCGGCGCCGGTCGTGGTGCCAGCGTCGGTTCGCTGTTCTGCGAGGCGGGCGAGAGCATGAAGGCCTATGCGGTGAAAGGTCACCGCCACCTGCCGGAAATTCGCCAGGGGCTGCGCCGAGCTGCCGGTGGTGAAGTCGGCCTGACCTTCGTGCCGCACCTGACCCCGATGATCCGTGGCATCCACTCGACGCTGTACGCGACTGTCGCCGATACCTCGGTAGACCTGCAGGCACTGTTCGAGAAGCGCTACGCCAACGAGCCGTTCGTTGATGTCATGCCGGCCGGCAGCCATCCGGAAACCCGTAGCGTGCGTGGTGCCAACGTCTGCCGCATCGCGGTGCATCGTCCGCAGGGTGGTGATCTGGTGGTGGTGCTGTCGGTTATCGACAACCTGGTCAAGGGGGCGTCGGGCCAGGCGGTACAGAACCTCAACATTCTCTTCGGCCTGGATGAGCGCCTGGGCCTGTCCCATGCTGGTCTGCTGCCGTAAGCGTCGGACTGTCAGGCTGCAAGCGGGTCTTATACTTTCCGCTTGTAGCCTGATACCGCATCTATAGTTGACCGATTTTCTCGGGGAAGCGGATAATGCGCGCCATCACGCACGATGGCGGACTAGCGCCGGGAGATATTCAGCATGAGCGTCGAATCCTTCACCCCTACGGCTTTGCAGTTCACGCACAACGCCGCGCACAAGGTGAAGACCCTGGTTGACGAAGAGGGCAATGATCGTCTGAAGTTGCGGGTTTTCGTGACGGGCGGTGGCTGTTCCGGCTTCCAGTATGGCTTTACTTTCGATGAAGACGTCGCAGAAGACGACACCATCGTCGAGCGCGAGGGGGTTTCCCTGGTGGTCGATCCGATGAGCTTCCAATACCTGGCGGGTGCCGAGGTGGACTACCAGGAAGGCCTGGAAGGTTCGCGTTTCGTCATCAAGAACCCGAATGCCACGACCACTTGCGGTTGCGGTTCTTCGTTCTCGATCTGATCGCCGGGCTCTTTGCTAAAACGCCGCGCTTATGCGCGGCGTTTTGCTTTCTGCAGGTTATGCCGGGTAGATGGCGCCGAGCACTCGCAGGCCGCGGGCGCCGGTGACGCTGGGGCGGTTGCCGGCTATGCCTTCGAGGCAGCAGTGGGCGAGCCAGGCAAAGGCCATTGCCTCGACCCAGTCCGGGTCGACACCGAACTGTGCAGTGCTGCCGACCCGGGCGCCGGGTAGCAGGCTGGCCAGTCGTGCCATCAATGCACCGTTATGCGCGCCTCCGCCACAGACCAGCAGGGTCTGGGTGTCTTGCTGAGCCTTCTTCAGCGAGTCGACGATGCTCAGCGCGGTCAGTTCCAGCAAAGTGGCCTGGACATCCTCGTCGGCGCTGGCTGGCTGGGTGCCCAGATGCTGATGCAGCCACGGAAGGTTGAACAGTTCGCGGCCGGTGCTCTTTGGGCCGGTGCCGGCGAAGAATGGATCGCTGAGGAAGCTGCCCAGCAGGCCTGGTAGTACCTTGCCACTGGCTGACCATGCGCCGTTGGCGTCGTAGCTACGGCCCAGCTTTGCATTGATCCAGGCATCCAGCAGGACGTTGCCGGGACCGCAGTCGAAGCCGGAGACAGGCTTGTCGTGCTCGATCAGGCTGAGGTTGCTGAAGCCACCGACATTGAGCACTGCAAGGCGCTCGACCTGGTTGTTGAACAGCGCATCGTGGAAGGCCGGTACCAAGGGAGCGCCCTGTCCGCCAGCAGCGACATCGCGGCGACGGAAATCGCTGACCACGCTGATGCCGGTCAACTCCGCGAGCAGGGCAGGATTGCCGATCTGCACCGTGAAGCCGCGGGCGGGTTCATGGCGGATGGTCTGGCCGTGGCTGCCGATGGCACGGATGTCCTCGGGACGTAGCCCCTGTGCATCGAGCAAGGCTTGAATGCCGTGTGCCGCCAGACGCACCCACTCGGCTTCGGCCAGGGCGGAGCGAGCGATCTCGTCGGGGCCGCTGACGCACAGGTCGAGCATGGCCTGGCGCAGCGATTCGGGCATGGGGATGTAGTGGGTGGCGAGTAGAGAGACCCGCGGCTCGTTATCGATCAAGGCGATGTCCAGTCCGTCGAGGCTGGTGCCGGACATCACTCCCAGGTAAAGGGCCATGGGTCAGCGCTTGTTCAGGGCCAGCATGGTGGCCTTTTCCTGGTCCATGCGTGCGATCAGCGGCTGGCTGAGCTGCATGAAGCGCTGACGTTCGGCCTTGGCGATCGGATCGGCCATTGGCAGTTTCTGGCCCAGTGGATCGACATGTACGCCGTTGACCTGGAACTCGTAGTGCAGGTGCGGCCCGGTTGACAGGCCGGTAGTGCCGATGTAGCCGATGACCTGGCCCTGCTTCACGGAACTGCCGGTCTTCACGCCTTTGGCAAAGCCTTGCATGTGTCCGTAAAGGGTCTGGTAGGTGCTGCCGTGCTGGATGATCACGGTGTTGCCGTAGCCGCCGCGACGACCCGCGAGCAGGACCTTGCCGTCACCGGCGGCCTTGATCGGCGTACCGCGTGGTGCTGCATAGTCGACGCCCTTGTGAGCGCGGATCTTGTTGAGGATCGGGTGCTTGCGGCCGGCCGAGAAGCGCGAGCTGATACGGGCGAAGTCCACCGGAGTACGGATGAACGCCTTGCGCATGCTGTTGCCGTCGGCGGTGTAGTAGCTGGTGCTGCCGGCCTTGTTGGTGTAACGCACGGCGCTGTAGCTCTTGCCGCGGTTGGTGAAGCGGGCGGAGAGAATGTTGCCGGTGCCGACCACCTTGCCATCGACCACTTTCTGCTCGTAGATGACGTCGAATTCGTCGCCCTGGCGGATGTCCTGGGCGAAGTCGATGTCGTAGCCGAAGATGTTGGCCATATCCATGGTTATGTTGTGCGAAAGGCCGGCGCGCTGGGCCGAGGCCGACAGCGAACTCTTGATCACGCCGTGCACGTAGGTGGAGCGGGTAACCGGCTTGGTGACCTCGCGGTTGAAGGCGTAGCCATTGGCGCTCTTGGTCAGGCGGATGGTTTCCAGGTCGCTGACCTTGCTGTGCAGGCTGGCCAGTTGGCCGTCCTTGTCCAGTTCGATCTGCAGTACCTGGCCGTTCTTGAGCTGGCTGAATTGCTTGGCCTGCTTGTTACTGGCCAGCACTTCGTGCACGGCGCTGGCTGGCAGTCCGAGCTTGGCGAACAAGGTGGACAGCGTGTCGCCGCGGGCAACGGTTACTTCACGGTGGTCCGGTTCCTTGGCCGGTTCGGCTTTGGCTACTTCAGCCGATTTTTCGGCCGGCTCGGACTTGGCGGTGCCTTCGGACTGGGGCTCGGCGTTGTCGATCTGGGCGAATGGCGAGGCGCTGGTTTCTTCTGCGGCCAGCGGCTGTTCTGGCTGGGCCTTGAGCTGTTCGGCCGGGGCTTCCAGCTCCAGGTTGAGAGTGGTTCGTTTGGCTTCTACTTCGCTGGAAGGAAATACCAGCAAGGCCAGGCTGAGCAGGGCGGCGATGCCGCTGGCGGCCAACAGGTGGCTCTTCGGATAAAGCGGAGGCGCTTTAGTCGGTTCGTTGGTCATGAGTGAAATAACTTTGAAAAAGATGAAAAGGAAAAGATGAATGACATGATGAAGATGAAATAACTGTATAAAATATAACCAAATCCCCCTCAAGGCAAGCGCGCAGACGTCAGCAAAGGTGTCACGGGTCACATCAGGCCCCGGAACTTGTATTTGATGGCTGATCTTGTATGGTTGGGGCCCTTTGAATCTGAGCCTGCGGGTCTGTGTATGAAGTCGGTTGAAGAGCAGCTAGCGCTGATCAAGCGCGGTGCGGAAGAGGTACTGGTCGAGTCCGAACTGGTCGAGAAACTCAAGCGCGGTCAGCCGCTGCGGATCAAGGCGGGCTTCGATCCTACTGCGCCTGACCTGCACCTGGGGCACACGGTATTGATCAACAAGCTGCGCCAGTTCCAGGATCTGGGGCATCAGGTGATCTTCCTGATTGGTGACTTCACCGGGATGATCGGCGATCCGAGCGGCAAGAGTGCTACTCGCCCTCCGCTGACCCGTGAGCAGGTGCTGGATAACGCCGAGACCTATAAGCAGCAGGTCTTCAAGATCCTCGATCCGGCCAAGACCGAAGTGGCGTTCAACTCCACCTGGATGGACAAGCTGTCCCCGGCGGACTTCATTCGTCTGGCTTCGCAGTACACCGTGGCGCGCATGCTCGAGCGCGATGACTTCGACAAGCGCTATACCAGCAATCAGCCGATCGCGATTCATGAGTTCCTCTATCCGCTGGTGCAGGGCTATGACTCGGTGGCGCTGAAGGCGGATGTCGAGCTGGGTGGCACCGACCAGAAGTTCAACCTGCTGATGGGGCGCGAGTTGCAGCGCGGTTATGGTCAGGAGGCTCAGAACATCGTGACCATGCCGCTGCTGGAAGGTCTCGATGGCGTGAAGAAGATGTCCAAGTCCCTGGGCAACTATGTCGGCATCCAGGAAGCGCCAGGGGTTATGTACAGCAAGCTGGTGTCTATCCCGGACACCTTGATGTGGCGGTACTTCGAATTGCTCAGCTTCCGCTCCATGGAAGAGATCGATGGATTCCGTGCCGAGGTGGCCGCGGGTGCCAATCCGCGTGACATCAAGATCAAGCTGGCCGAAGAGATTGTCGCCCGCTTCCACGGCGAAGAAGCGGCGGCGAATGCCCATCGTGCTGCGGGTAACCGGATGAAGGATGGCGAGCTGCCAGAGGATCTGCCGGAGATCGAAGTAGCTGCGGCCGAGGATATGCCGATATCCGCTGTGCTTAATAAGGCTGGTCTGGTGAAGAACTCGGCGGTGGCACGTGACCTGTTGGCGTCTGGTGGTGTTCGTGTCGATGGTGCGGTGGTTGATCGCGGTTTTGTCTTTGCGCTCGGCAAGACCCACGTTTGCCAGGCTGGCAAGAAGTCGTTCGCGCGGATCACGCTGAAGTCTGAATAAGGCGCCTCTATATATAGAGGCGTAGGGGTGTCAGGCCTGATTTGAATCAATTTGAAATTAGTGCTTGACGCCCCGTTTTATGTCTCTATAATTCGCCCCACTTCCGGCGCAGTCGGAACGGAAAACTCCTTGAGAATCAACGAGTTGAACGTTTCAGGTGGTATCGGAAGTGCTTCGGTCTTCTCCGAAAGCGGTTGAAAAAGGTGGTTGACAGCAGGTTGTAACGCTGTAGAATTCGCCTCCCGCTGATGAGAGATCGCAGCGAGCCAAGTGTTTGAAGTTGAACGAGAAATTCTGAAAGACTTCAAAATAAACGCTTGACAGGCTCAGAGGAAAGCGTAGAATGCGCGCCTCGGTTGAAGCGAAACGCTTCGCCAAACGCTCTTTAACAATCGAATCAAGCAATTCGTGTGGGTGCTTGTGGTAATGGACTGGTAGTCAGAAAGATTATCAGCATCACAAGTGACTATACGAGAAATCGAAATAGTTCATTTTGAGATTGCTGAGCCAAGTTTAGGGTTTTCTCAAAACCCAAGCAGTATTGAACTGAAGAGTTTGATCATGGCTCAGATTGAACGCTGGCGG
>NZ_JBMDIJ010000080.1:0-26962 GCF_057808595.1 Pseudomonas sp. FG98
GGTGGCTGCACCGACGCAATCGCGGCGGTCCGGCGTCCCGGTGAACCCGCTCCCACAAAGGGCTAAGCAATCAATCAGAACGCATAGGTTAACCGCGTGTAGTAATACCCCCCGGTAAAGCCATACGGCGAATACACCCCATAGCTCTTGGTCATGGTCTTGGTGCTCGGGTTCTGCCGCTGCGGGTAGATGTCGAACAGGTTCTTCGCGCCGATCGCCAGGTTGAGGTCCTTGGTCAGCTGGTAGCCCAGGTCCAGGTCGGTGATCCAGCGCGCCTTGTATACCCGGTCCAGCGAGCGGTCGTTGGCGTCGTTGACCTCGCGGTAGGCGCCATAGCGGGTCAGGCCGAGGGTGACGCTGTAGTCGTCGAACTTCCAGCTACCGCCGAGCAGCAGCTTGGTCTTGGGCTGCACGCCGGTGATCAGGTTGCGCGCCTCGCGGTCCATCAGTTCGTACTGTTTGCCGAGGATGCTGGTGCTTTCCTTATAGGAAAGGATCTCGGTCTCGTTCCAGTTCCACGCCGCAGTCCATTTCACGCTGCCGAGGCCGCCCAGGTCCTGGTCGTAGTTGCCCACCAGGTCGACGCCCTTGGTCCGGGTGTCGGCGCCGTTGGTGAAGTACTGGCCGCCGGAGGTCGAATCGATGCCGTTGGCGATCAGGGTCTGGGTCACTTCCGGGCCGAGCAGGGTGCCGGTCAGGGTGATGCGGTCGCGCACGTTGATCACGTAGGCATCGGCGGTGAACGACAGCCGGTCGCTGGGCTGGAAGGTCAGGCCGAGGCTGTAGTTGCTGGATTTCTCCGGCTTCAGCGCTTCGGCGCCGAGGGCCTTGGCCGCCGCCGAGTCCACCGGCAGCACGCCGTAGTTGATCGACTGGTAGACCCCGTCGACCACGCCGAAGGTGGTGGAGCGGGCGCTGAACAGGCTGTTGGCCAGGGACGGTGCGCGGAAACCGTTGCTCACCGTGGCCCGCACCGCCAGTTGCGGGGTGAACTCGTAGCGGGTGCTGAGCTTGCCGCTGCGGGTCGCGCCGATGCCCTGGTCGTAGTGCTCGTAGCGCAGGGCGGTGCCGACGTACCACTGCGGCAGCGGGTTGAAGCCCACGTCCACATAGCTGGCGACGCTGTTGCGGTGGGTCTTGTCGGTCTGGTCCGGCGAGATGCCGTTGGTGACCTGGGCCCCCGAGGACGCACATTGCCCAGGCGCCCGGCAGTAGCCACCATCGGCCCAGCTGGCCCAGTCGCCTTCCTCCACTTCATAGCCGTCGCGACGCTGTTCCAGGCCCCATGACAGGTCCAGCGGCTTGCTCAAGCCGACGTCGAAACCGCGGTGCAGATCGAGGTTGCTGGTCAGTTGCGTGGAGATCCAGGTGCCGGACTTGAAGTGGTTCGGCGTGGCCTCGCCGAGGGACGGGTTCTGGTTGTTCCAGGTGCCCTGCTCGGCGTCGTTGCGCCCGTAGGTGCTGGACAGGTCCCAATCCCATTCGCCAACCAGGCCCTTGGCGCCGAACGCGGCCTGGAAGTCCTGCTCCTCGATGTACCAGGTCGGTGTATAGCCGGACGGCCGTCCGTTAGGCCCGGTGGTGATGGTGTTGACGATGGTCGGCAGGCGGAAGTTCTGCCCTTGCTCGGCCTTGCGGTACGACCAGGTGCTGAAGGAGTACAGGCTGAGATCATCGTTGACCGGCAGCTCGGCGTTGTAGCCCAGGGTCAGCAGGTTGATCTTCGGCGTGCCGTAGCCGCCATAGGTGACCTTGCCGGCTTTCTCGTGGGCTTCGGCCTCGCTGTAGCCGTTGGCGCTGGCCTTGTTGTCGTCGTTCTGGCTGCGCACGTCCAGCGCCAGTTGCAGCACGCCGTCCTGGCCGATCTCGAAGCCCTTGTTCAGGCTTTGCTGCACCGTCTGTTTCTTGCCGTCGTAGCCCTGGCCGGCGTTGGTCACCGCGGTGCCGCTGGTATCGGCCTTGAGGATCACGTTGATCACCCCGGCGATGGCATCGGAGCCGTATTGTGCGGCGGCGCCGTCGCGCAGCACCTCGACATGGTCGATGGCGCTGATGGGGATCAGGTCGAGGTCGGCCGGGGCGGCGCCGGCGTTGATCCCGCTGATGTTCAGGGTGGCACTGGTGTGACGGCGCTTGCCGTTGACCAGCACCAGCACCTGGGCCGCGTTGAGCCCGCGCAGGTTCGGCGCACGGGCCATGCCGCTGGCGTCCCAGCCGGTTTTTTCCGGCAGGGTGAAGGAGGCCACGGTGGCGCTGAGCGCCTCCATCAGGCCGGGCTTGCCGGTGTCTTGCAGTTGCTGGGCGCTGATCACGTCGATGGGCGCCGGGCTGGTGGTCACGGTGCGTTTTTCGCTGCCGCGGCTACCGGTGACGATCACGGTTTCCAGGCGTGAGCCAGTGGCACCTTCGGCCTTTTCTTCGGCCTGGAGCAGCGGGGTGGCAAGGCTGGCGAGCAGGGCGGCACCCAACAGCGGGGTGCGCGCGGTCGCCGCCGGCCAGTAAGAGGAGCGGGCAGTATTCAAGGCGTGTTTCCTGTTGTGTTTTTTAGACCGGAAGGCGGACTCAGTTGGCCTTGGCGGCGATGGCTTCGATTTCCACCAGGGCGCCGGGCAGCGGCAGGGCCACCACCTGCAAGGCGGTGCGGGTCGGCTTGTTGGGTTGCTCGGCGGTGGCGAAGAACTTGGTATAGGCCGCCTGCAGGCCGGCGAAGTCGAGGTTGCCGCCCTTGTCCGGATCACCGACCAGGAACACCCGCAGCTGGACGATATCGCCCAGCCCCAGGCCCTGGGCCTTGAGGATCGCTTGCAGCTTGTTCAGCACCGAGAGGGTCTGGGTCTCGGTATTGCCGTAGGCGGCGATGCTGCCTTTCGGCGCCTTGGCATCGGCGACATCCGGCAGGGTGCCGCTGACGAAGGTCAGCCGGGCCGAGGCCGGCACGTTGACCACTTGCGAGATGGGGAAGTTGGAACCCGGCGGGTCGATGCGCTGGATGCTTTCGGCTTGGGCGGTATTCAGCGTCAGGCTCATCAGGGCTCCGAGGGTGAGGCTAGCGGTTTTGTTCATCGGACGTTCCTTGTCGTGGTTCAGGCGGCGGCGACGCCGGCATGGGTTTGCTTGGCATGCTGGGCGATCAGGCCGACCACCCGCCGCGCCGATTCGGCGGCGCTGTTCTGCCAGATGCCGACCCCGCCATGGGCCAGGGCATCGCTGGCCAGCCAGGTGCGGCCTTGCGGCTGGTTGAGGATGTCGTAGCCGGGCTGGGCCACTTCGTCGTGGAGGATCCAGGGTGCTTCGCTGAAGGGAATCTTCGACCAGTTGACCACTACGCCACGGCCGAGCTTGTGCGAATGCCCGGGGTGCAGGGATTCCACCGCGCTGCGCGAGGAGGCCAGTTGCGCATCCCAGGGCTTGGCCGCGAAGGCCTCGGCGACCTCGGTGGTGTTGTAGGTGGCGACCAGGATCCCCTGGGCGCTGTTCAAGCGATCGCTCGGGTACCAGAGGAAGCGCGCCTCATGGTTGATATAGGAGAGCCCGCCGTAGATCTGGTAGTCGGTTTCCCAGAAGCGCGGCGACTGCCAGGCCACCTTGTTGGCCTTGTCCGGCTTGGCCAGTTCCATGGCCTGCTTGAAGGCCGGGGTGAAGTTGCTGTCGAGCCGGCGCAGCAGCGGCAGGGGCAGGGCGACCACTGCGTAGTCGGCATCCTCGGTGTGCTGGCGGCCGCTCAGGCGGTCGCGCCAGACCACCCGGCTGCCACGGTCGGAGGTCTGGATCGACTGCACCTCGGCGTTGAGCTGCACCGCGTCCTTGACCTGGCGGTACAGGGCCTTGGGAATCTGGTCCATGCCGCCGACCGGCTGGAACATGGTCGAGGAGAACTCCGGAATCTCGTCGAACACCAGCGGCAGCAACAGGTTGCTGTCGAGCAGGCGGTCGAGTTCCAGCGGGGTGCGCTGGATCGGCGTCTGGTCGCCGGCGCCGGCGAAGCGGGTGTAGCCGGAGCGTACCGAACCGCGGTACTGGCGTTCTTCGTTGAGGTCGCCGTAGACCTTGAGGAAGTCCAGCAGCGCCTTGCGCTCGCCGGCATTCAGCTCCTGGTCGAGGCTGTTGCGCTGGACGCTGCGGGCGAGCAGTTCGCTCAGGTGCCCGCGGGTGTCGTTGACCGCCTGGCGCAGCAGCAGCGGCGGTTTGCTCAGGTCTGGCTGGGCCAGGGCATTGCGGCTGCTGTTGACCAGGACTTCCAGAGGCACGCCGAGTTCGCGGCAATAGCCGAGGATGGTCAGGTGATGGCTGGGCAGGCGCGCGGCACCGGCGTTGAAGAACAGGCCATCGTCGAACTGCACGGTCTGCCGGCTGCCGTCGTTGTGTTCGACGCGATCGCCGTTGCGCAGGGTCCAGACGCGGCCGCCGATACGGTCGCGGGCCTCCAGCAGCTTGACCTCGAAACCGGCCTTGCGCAGTTCGTAGGCCGAGACCAGGCCGCTGATGCCGCCGCCGACGATCAGCACGCGTTTGCCGTTGCCGGTGCGGCTGGCCAGGTTGAGGGGTTCGAAGGTGGCCGCCCGGGCATTGCCGGGCAGACCGAGGGCGGACAGGCCGCCGAGTGCCGCCGAATAGCCACCGATGGCGGCCAGGCGGGTTACCAGATCTCTACGGGTGAGCCCCATATCGCGTTCTCCATGAGCGAGCTTGGGATAGCGGCGTTCCGCGCAGGGCCGGAGGAGATCCCGCGACAGCGGGGGAAAAGCGGGGGCGGGCGACCCCTCTGGCGACGGCGGAAATCCATTTGCCTCCACCAGGTCGGGGGTCGGTAAAGCGAACATAAGCGTCTGAAACACGCTTGTGAAAGGCTTTTTGGTTCTAAGTTAATTATCAGAAAAATTAATAAAATCGATTCTCAACATGCAATCAGGCTATTTTCTGTCCGTCCAGTCGCTGCGCCGACACCGCGCCGAACAGCTCCACCGGCTCCTGCAGATTGCCCAGGTAGCGCGGATGGAACAGCCACAGGTCGACCTGGGGCTTGAAGTCGCTGACGTTGAGCACTTCCAGCTGGTCGCGGTGACGGCTGGCGGCGAGCAGCGGTTCCGGCACCAGGCCCAGGCCCTGGCCGTTGGCGACCAGGCCCAGTTGCAGCTCGGTGCCGAAGGTCTCCAGGTTGATCTGCAACGACAGCCCCTGCTCGCTCAGCGCCCGTTGCAGGCCGGCGCGGAAACCGCAGCCGTCAGGGTTCAGCACCCAGCCGCGCAGGTAGCAGTCCTTGAGCTTGTAGTTGCGCTTGGCCGCCGTACCCTTGGCCGCTACCACGCGCAACTGCATGCGACCGATGGAGCGGCTGGCGATGCCTTCGGGGAAGATCTTGCCGGTGGGGAAGAGCGCGGCGGCGGCGTCCAGGTCGCCGTTCTCCATGCGCGAGATCAGCGAACTGCCCCAGCCGCTGACCACCTGGGTGCGCAGGTCCGGATAGGCTTCGCGGATCTTCGCCAGGGCGTCGAGCAGGACCACGTCGCCGATGGTCTGTGGCACGCCGAGGCGCAGGGTACCGCTGGGGGCGCCGTCGCTGGCTACCAGCTCGCGCAGGGTATCGATCTCGCGCAGGATCGCCTTGCACTGCTCGTACACCCGCCAGCCCATGGGCGTCGGTTTCAGCGGCTTGGTATTGCGGTCGAGCAGGTTGGCGCCCAGGTCTTCCTCGAAATTCTGCACCCGCCGGGTGATCGCCGGCTGGGTCAACTGCAAGGCCTCGGCGGCCAGGTTGGTCGACTGGCAGCGGATGACCGCGACGAAAGCGTCCATGTCATCGATCTTCATATTCGCTTCTCACATAGTCTGAGGCGGGGAAATGTTTTCGGAGAATAATCCTTCTTGGCCGGTTTTGCAGGTGGGGGACGCGAAATGGGTCCGTGGGAGTCCACTTGGCCTTTCAGAGAACAGGTCAAGGGCAACGCGGCCCCTGTGGGAGCTGGCTTGCCAGCGAAGGCGGTAGTGAACTCAAAGACGTCATCGCTGGCAAGCCAGCTCCCACAGGGGACGCTCTAGATGTTTTTCACCAGAACTTCCACCAGGCGCCCTTGCCCAGGTGCTCGATCATCTTCAACTGCTCCCCCAGCACCGCGATCACCTGCTCGTTCAACGGTTTCTGCACCTGGTAGATCACCAGCGATTCGCTGAACGCCTTGTGCGCCGCCGCCAGGTTGTCCTGTTGCAGGTGGGCCAGGCCCAGCGAAGCCAGGCAGGCGCTGACCGGTTCCAGATCGTCGGGGGTGTCTTCGCGGTAGACCTGCACGGCCCGTTCGAGCATGCGTGCGGCTTCGCCGATGCGGCCCTGCTTCAGGTAGCAGTTGCCCAGGGTCTGCAGACTCTGGCCGACCAGTTGATGGCTGGGGGAGAAGAGGTTTTCGCGGGTGCTCAGCACTTCCAGGTACAGGGCTTCGGCTTCGGCATGCCGCTGCTGCTCCCAGCGCAGCCCGGCAAGACCGTCGCGCAGCAGGGCCAGGCTGGCCGGATCGAAGCCGTCGACCGCTTCGGCCAGGTTCAGCGCTTCATGGAAGCACTGCTCCGCCTTGTCCAGGTAACCGTGGGCTTTGTAATGCACGGCCTGGTCGTTGAGATCCATGACGCGTGCGTTATCGAGGGCGGTGCTGAGCATGGGACGTCCCTTGGGGAGCCTGGCGGCGGCCGTTATTTTTGTAGGAATGTGCGGATTTAAGGGGAGGATTCTGGCGTGGGTCAAGCAAATCCCGGCTTTTTTCGTGGCTTATTGACCTGGGTTCGCTGGAAGTTCTGGTTCAAATAGCCGAACAGACAGTATTCGCCCGGCGATCTGGCTAAAGGCCACTGCTCGCGGTAGTGTGTCGGCACATTTTTTCGGGCTCCAGGGACGGGATATGCGCTTATGGGTTGCCGATGGCATCGAACACATCGGCCTGTGCGAACAGGCCGGGTTCGATGCCGTGGTCCATGAGCGGGCCAACCTGGCCTGGCAGTCACGCCTCGATCTGCACGACGCCTGGCAGGCCGACGCCTTCGTCCAGCGTCATCTGCGCCATCGCTTGTTTGAAGTACGGGGATTGCTGGCCCGGCAAACCCTGCTGATCCACCGGCTCAGCGACGAACAGGTGCTGCGCCAGGTGGCCAACGAGTTGCAGTTCGGTACCTTGCGTGCCGATCTGTACGCCTGGCGACCGCAGGTGATTACCCGGGTGGCCGAGGCGGCGGTGGTCACCGTGGCGGCGCCGGTTGTGCAGCCAGTCGTGCAACCGGAGCGAGTCGAGGCAGTAGCGCCGCAGCCGGTGGTGGCCGTGGTGCCCGCGCCGGCGCCTGAAGCTGCCAGCGTCACGCCCTCGACAGCAGTGGCACAGGCCCAGGACACCCTGGCGTCGATGCTCGAACAGGCGGCACAGGAGGCCACGCCGTTATGCGAGGAATGCGAGCGGGCCAAGGCCGGCCAGGAAGTCGCTGTCGAGCCGGTTATCCTGTCAGCCGAGGTGCAGGCTACGCAGGATGCACAGGCCGCAGTGCTGGAGCAGGCGGCGCAGCAGGCCACACCTCTCTGCGAGGTGTGCGAGCAGGCCAGGGCTGAGCGGCCCGTCCCTGAACAGGACAACGGGCAACAAGCCATCGAAGAGGCACAGGGCGCGCAAGCGACCGTGCTGGAGCAGGCCGCCGACAGCGGTGCGCCTTTCTGTGAAATCTGCGAGCGCAAGGCATGAGCGAAAATCCTCCCCTTCCGATCACCCCGCAGCGGCTGGCCGACTTGCTTTGGCCCGATACCGATGCGACGGCGCACGAGCAGGTCTATGCCCTGCTCGATGGCGCCCGCGACCCGGCGATCCTTGCCTGGCTGGAGCGCAGCACGCTGGAGTGCCAGTGCCTGTATTCCGGGCCGTTGATCCCGCGTCTGAAAGCCGCTGCACCCTGGCTGGTCAAGTTGCCGGCGACTACCCCGACCAGCCTGGAACTGCTCGGGCTGGGCTGGGGCAAGGCCTGGGGCATCCTGCTCGTCGCACCGGCCGAACTGCCCATGGACAGCCTGCGGCGTCACTGCAAGAAATTCCTTCGGGTACGTACCGAGGACAAGCGCGTGCTGATGTTCCGCTTCTACGACCCGAGGGTGCTCTCGGTGTTTCTGCCCAGTGCCGATGCGGGGCAGTATCAGGCACTGCTGGGCCCGCTGCGGCGAATCATCGTCGAACGGGATGAAGGGGCTGACTGGCAGGTCTTCGAGCACGAGGGGCCGCGATGCTGGTGATCAACGCCGAGCAGTTGGGGCGGCTGGCCGAGGCTACCGACGAAGTCTTTCTAAAGGACGCTGCCGTACGGATCGCCGAGTATTGGCCGAAGCGCGCCGAACGGTTGGGGCCGCAAGCGTTGATGACGCGTTTGCGGGCGGTGCGCGGGGTCGCGCTGGGTCATGGCATCAAGGAGCGCCCGGACCTGCTGCGCCTGGCGAACATGGCCATGGCGCTGGAAGATGACCTGAGCGGCGCGGCGCTGGCCTGGGTGCACCCGCTGCTGGCGGATACCCGGCTGCGGCCGGGGGACCGGCTGGATGTGCTGGATGACAAGGTGCGCGAGTGGCTGCTGGAGCGGAGCATGGACATTTGAAGTTCGAACCGCAGGTCTTCGCGGTCGTGCCGCCAGTCGTCGCTCCTGCCGATGACGATGCCTTGGCATCCTATGCCGCGATGGACGAGTTATTGAGCACGCTGTCCTCGTCCACCGAGTTGGGGAGTCCGATACTGCCGTGCCAGCAGCCATGCATCGAAGTGACCGTCACCGATGAAGAGCATCTGCCGCTGTCCGCTGTGCCGTATCGCCTGTTGCTGGAGGAAGCGGTCCTGGCGGAGGGCACCCTGGATGACACGGGGTTTGTCTCCATCCCGGAGCAGGAATTGCCGCCAGGAGACTGGAACATCGAAATCAGCTTGCAACGCAATGAATCGACCTGGGTAGTGGAGCGCGCCGATATCCACTTGATCCAGGCGTTGCCCGTTGCCGACGAAGAAGAGGGTGAGGCACCCATCGAGACACGGCGCTGGTTGCCGTTCATGGATGCACCGTACGACTGGGACTGAAATCAGAAGCTGATGGTTGCCCGAACCGGTAGGTGATCGCTGAGCCCCTTGCCCTTGGTCGTGCGAATACAGTGGAACAGGCGTTTGAAGGTTTGCGCTGGTATCGGGCCGGGCTTGAGCAGCAAGTGCTCGTCCAGCACATCCTTGACCAGGTTGATCACGTTTGCGTTGCTGCTGGTGCTGAGGCCCTTGGCCAGGATGTTGTCGTAGGCATGCGAGAGATAGTCATCGAGGCTGGCATCACCGGCTTTCAGGCTGGAGCGCTGCCCGCTTGCCACCAGTGTCATGCCCAGGCCGGCGAGGGTGGTGCCGTCTTCGGTATGGCCGTCCAGGAAGCAATCGGTATCCGTGGCCGGAACGCTGCACAGGTTCAGGTCGCCAAGGTAAACCACCTTGGTGTTGCCGGTGACGGCAAGGTGCTTACCGACTTCCTGTACACCCTGGTTGGCTTTGCCGTTCTTGCCCGAGCCATAGTCCGGACTTGGTGCATGCTGGGCGATCAAATGAATGTCGATGGACGTGTTGGCGATGGTGAAGGTGACATGGAAAGGACAGCTCTCCCGAACACCCTTGATTTTCCAGTTGGGCACCGTCGTGGTGGCGTTCGTCAACAGGGCGTGGCCGCCTGTCTTGAGCTTGACCACCGAGTCGCGATAGAACACCAGCAAGGTTTCACCGCCGCTTTTGCCGCTGTAGATGCACAGCGCTGGAACCATCTTCCAGTCTTTACCTTTCGCCCGGCCATTGAGTATGCCCAGCAGTTGCGTGCCTCCGGTCACGCCGCTGCCCGCAGCAACCGTGCCGACGTTCTGCTTGCCGGTCACGGGTTCGACGATCACGAAGATGTCGCAGTTGGCATCGGCATTGACTGCTTTCGGGTGAACCACTTCCATGACCCGGTCGATGCGTTCCTGTTTGCTGAATACGCCGCTGGTGCCTGCGGCGAAACGCAGGATGTTCCAGCTGATGATGCGAATGTCGGTCATGGCGTGCTCTCCACTGGAGGGTTTAGTTCGAATCCGGAGTCGTCGCTGGCGAACATCTGCCACGCGCCGCTCGAGGCGTGCACACGCAGCGCGAACTGGTCCAGGGGCTGAAACAGGCGAAACGGCAGGGTAACGTTGAAGTGCTTGGCGAACGCCGGAATGTCGAAGACGTTGATTGGCCGCAGATTAATGACCAGGCTGCTGTCCGGCTCGAAGTAGCCCTCGCATGGGCAGTCGTAGACCCGCATTCTCAGTTGCGACTCATGGTAGATGTTACGCAGTCCGGAATCGTGTGGCTGGCCGATGCCGATCCTGAAGAACGAGCGCTCATAGGCGAAGTTCGTGCTGGTGCCAATGGTCGGTGTTCCCCGGAAGGCCAGGGCGACGTCGGTCATCCCCCCCGTGGTCAGCGAAATGCCGAATTGCAGATGGAGCAGTTGCGGTTGGTTCAATGACTGGTAGATCTCCGCGGTGACGCCTTTGCAACGCCATTCATTGCCGCCCATCAGCTGGTCGAAGCTGGCAAGGTCCTCCAGGTCGGGAAAGGCCTGCTCGCTGCTCAGGTAGAAATCGTTTTCCAGGGCAGGGAGTCCGCCGCTTGCGGATTCGGCGCCGTAGCCCGACGGCGGCTCGAAGCGCAAGGAGTTATCCAGGTAGAGATGCCAGCGCAGGGTGCATTCGTCATCGCCCAACTGGCTGTAGTAGGGGCGATTGTCGGCCCCCAGGCCGAAGAGGTAGCAAGTGCTGTGGGACACCTCCTCGATGATTTGCGTGTTGACCAGAAGCACGCAGCTCGACAGGCTGAACTCGGCGAACTGCAGATTGAAAGGCGTGGAGCGCCAGCGGCCGCTGTCCGCTTTTTCGCAGATCAACGTCAGTGGCATCTCTGATTTCACGGCCTTTTGCAGATTGGGCCCGAAGCTGAAACCCAGGTAATGATGTTCGCCAACGAGGATGGGCGAGGCAGATTCCGTTGCCAGTGCCGACTCCGTGGTGGTGATCATTCGCGCGGTGCCCTCCAGGCACAGGCTGCGTAGGCCTGCGTCCAGCGAACGGTCCTTGTTGACCGCCATGAAGGGCAGCAGAGCGGGGTGGTTTTCCGGATTAGTGATGTTGCTGACGTGGCTTTCCAGCCCTACCCGCCAGCCTTCCTGGGTCTGGGTGAACCACACGGCGACGTCGAGTTTCGATTCATCCTCGAACTCGGCCTCGATAAACACGGTGTTATCGAAGCTCGACTCCAGCGCTTGCCTGTACTTCACCGAACGTTTCAGTCCCCGTGATTTCACCGTTGCGTGGAGATGTTTGCGCGCCTTCAGGTGCTTGATTGCAAGCACTGTTTCTCCGCTACTTTCGGCTTTGCCCAGGGCCAGCAGCTTTTTTTCCCAGGCGAGGCGCTGCTTTGCGTACTTGAGCCGCTTGGGGGAGCCGATATAGATGCTTTCATCTGCGTGGGCCGAGTCGAGTTTCCAACGCTTGAGCTTGTAGATGCTGTTGGGGCGCCACAGCACGGACAGGCGTGACAATTCTTCCAGCCCGTCCCGGCTGCCTGATTTGCGTATGCCCCAGGCAGGATCGTACTCGTCTTGCAGGAGGCGGTAGAGAGTTGGCATCAGGACTTCGTCTGGCTGAAGGGTGTGGCGAGGGTGGGGATCTGCGTGATGGGCATCGGGTTCCTCCTGGAGGTGGCGGCACCCTGCCATCATTCACTGTTCAGTGAGCGCTGGGAAGAGGGCAAGCCGCGAAGGGGCGGCTTGCCCTCCTTCGCGGTTTGCGCCTGTCCTTGATTCACCCGGCCAGGTTTTGGCTCAGCTTGCCTGCAATACCGTCCACCCACTGCCGCTGATACGCCGTCAACGACGTGTTCGGCTGCTGCAAGCGAACGAACTCCAGCATCGGATCCTCGACCCCGGTCCTCACCCCAGCCAGCTCCTCGATCGCCGCCAGCCCGCAGAACGGCACGTAGGCCTCCGAATATCCCCCTTCATGCACCAGCACCAGCCGCCCGTGGCACAGGCGTTCGGCGGCTTCGCGCAGCAGCCGGGTCATCTCGCGGAACGAATCGCTGTGCAGCAGCATCCGCGCCAGCGGGTCCACGGCGTTGGCGTCGTAGCCGCAGGCGACGATGATCAGCTCCGGTTCGAAGCGCTCCAGTGCCGGCACGACAATGCGCTGCATCGCATGCAGGTAGGCGTCGTGCCCGCTGCCCGGCGGCAAGGGGATATTGATGTTCGCCCCCAGCCCGGCACCGCGTCCGCGATCCTCCTCGCCGCTGTAGCCGGCCGGGAAGCAGCCATCCTGATGCAGGGAGATGGTCAGCACATCGGCACGCTCTTCGAAGATCGACTGGGTGCCGTTGCCGTGGTGCACGTCCCAGTCGATCACCGCGACCTTGCCCAGGCCACGCCCGGCCTTGGCCGCCTCGATGGCGATGGCGATATTGGCGAGAAAGCAGAAGCCCATGGCGCCATCGGCCAGGCAGTGGTGTCCCGGCGGGCGCGACAGGGAATAGGCGTTGTCCACCTCGCCAGCCAGCACCGCATCCACCGCGGCCATGGCCAGGCCGGCAGACAGTTTGGCGATTTCGTAGCTGCCCGGTCCGATCGGGGCGTGAGGGCCCAGTTCGCCGCCGCCGGCATCGCTGAGGGCCTTGAAGCGTTGCAGGTAACCTGGCGTGTGCACCCGCAGCAGGTCTTCGTCGCTGGCCGGCGCGGCACTGCGTACCTGCATCTGGCGGGTCAGGCCGGAGACATCCAGCAGGCTTTTCAGGCGTCGCTTGGTTTCCGGCGATTCGGCGTGGCCGGCGGCAGCGGGGGGCTGCACCCAGCCGCCCACCGGCAGGGTCAGGGCATGCAGGCCGGCGCTGTGCCAGAGGCTCAGTTCATCGAAGAAGAAGGCAGTGTTTCGGCTCATGGTGATTCCGTTTTCCAGGGTAGAGAAGATTGCTCAGGCGCCGTGACGGCAGCCGAGGATCAGCAACAGCGAGGTGAAGGTCAGGGCCGCGGCGGCGATCAGCAGCGACTGGAAGCCACCGCTGCTTTCGATCAGGCGTCCGGCGATCGCCGGGCCGATGGCCAGGCCGCCACCGATCACCAGGTTGGAGGCGTTCATCAGGCGTCCGGAGCGGTCGAGGTCGGCCAGGCAGGCAAGGATCAACGGCAGGATGAAGGTCCAGGTGAACTTGAACGCCAGCGCCGCCAGGGCCAGGCGCGCCAGGGCGGGGGTGCCGAGCAGCAACAGCACTGCGCCGACCATCAGGCCATAGCCCAGCAGCAACAGCAGGCTGCGGGGCAGGCGCTCGCCGATCAGCGAGGCGCAGCCGGCGCCAACGATGCCCATCAGGGTGGCGATCGCCAGCACCTCGCCGCTGGCGTCGGCGGCGATGCCGGCCGCCGCGCTGATCGCGCCGATGAAGGTCCAGACGCCGCTGAGGCTGATGTAGAAGGTGAGGATGCCGAGGATGCCCAGGGTCACTTTCCATTTCGCGGCCGCGGGTACGGATTGCCGTTCTGTTTCGGCGCCCGGGGCGCCTTCGGGGAAACAGCGCGCCAGGGGCAGGAACAGCGCCATCAGTATCGCCAGCAGCAGATAGCAGGCGGCCAGCCCATACCGTTCGAACAGTCCCGGCAGCACGCTCAGTCCCAGTGCCCCGACCACCAGCTGACCCATCACCCACAGCCCGTAGACCCGGCTCGGATTGGCCGTGGAGGCCGCGCTGGACAGGCACACGATCATCAGCGAGCCCCCGGCCAGGGCGCTGACGAAGCGCAGGGCGAGCAGGGCGGAATAGCTGCTCGCCCAGATCGACAGCAGGTTGGCGGCGATGAACAGCATTCCCGCCAGCAGCGCCGCGCGACGCCAGTCGACGCGCTTGAGCCAGTAGAAGGCGGGCAGGGTGGCCAGGCTCATGGCGCCCAGTTCGACGGAAAACAGGTCGCCGATCTGCGAGGGCGTCAGGTTCCACTGCGTGGCCAGTTGTGCAGCCACCGCCGGAGCGGTCATCAGGATGGTCGGGGTGATCGCGGCGAACAACACGATGGCGGCCAGCAGGCCCAGGTTCGAAGTGGCGAGGGTGCGTCCGGCAGAGAGATCTTTGCTAGTCATGGATTGCTCCGCCTCAGAACACATGGACCAGACGCAGCAGGGCGTCGGTGCCGTGGTAGCCGTTATCGGTGGCGACGTTCTGCGACAGGCTGAACATCAGCTGGTTCTGCCGGTCGAGCCAGTGGCCGACTTCGAAGCCGACCTGGGTGTAGCGCTTGTGGGTGTCGTCGATGCGCTGGTCGTTGATCTTCAGTTCGCCGCCGTCGGCGTGGATCAGGCGCAGGGCGCCATAGGTGGCGGGGGTGAAGTCGTAGGAGGCGAAGGCTTGCAGGCGGTACAGCGGGTCCTGCTTGAGTTCGGCGCCGAAGTAGTCGTCGTTCTTGCCGTAGAGCTGGGCTTCGAGGTTGGCTTCCAGCACCCACTTGTCGCCGATGCCCTGGGTGTAGTTGTAAACGAAGGTGGTGCCCCAGCGATTGGCGCCCGGCGATACGTCCGGGTTCTGCCCGTGGTACTCGCCCACCGGCAGGGTGACCAGGGTCAGCAGGCCGCTGTAGGTGCGGCTGGCCGCGTCGTTGATGAAGAACAGCGTGCCGCCTACCTGCGGGTCGCCGAAGCCGCTTTCGCCGGTGTGCCGGCTGGCGCCGGGCAGGCGTGCGTCGATATCGGCGAAGGGCACGATGAACTGCGGGGTGCACAGGGTGCCGCAGAGGTCGGTGAAGAACACCTGGCGGTAGGCCACGGCATTGACCTTCAGCTCGGCCTTGCCGGTGCTGTCGGCGGCGCCGTGGAAGTCGCTGGCGCGGGTCGCCGGCAGGTACAGCACGCCAAGGCTGGTACCGGCCGGGGCGCCGAAGAAGTCGCGGGCGTTAAGGTCGGCGGCCTGGGCGTGCAGGCTCGACAAGCCGCCGGCCAGGGCCAGGGCGCGGATCAGGGTGTGGGTCATGGGCGTTGCGTCTCTTCGTTATGGTTGTTGGTTGGCAAATCGCAGGCAAGGCCGGGCCGTCACCGGCGCGAGCGTCGGTGTGGCGGTGGCTATGGGGCAGCGCCGGGGGTCAGCCGGGCGGGGTATGCAGCAGATGGGCGATGCGGGTCTTATCGTTGACCCCGAGCTTGTGATAGATGGCGCGAATATGGTGGCGCACGGTATTCGGCGACATGCCCAGGTCGCGGGCGATTTCCTTGTAGGTCTTGCCTTCGCCGAAGCCCTGGGCGACATCGTTTTCCCGCGGGCTCAACTGCGCCAGCGGGGTGCGTGCGCGGGCAGCGAGAAGAAACAGATCGCCCACGGCCGAGGCTTCGATCTGCAGGTGCTTGCCGTCGTGGCCGTCGGCATCCAGCGTCAGCGGCAGCAGCGGGCCGCTCCAGTCCGGCCACTCCGTCAGCAGCAGGTCGACGAAACCGCGTTCGGCGCAATGCAGGGTGCCGCGCTGGTCGCACACCGCCAGGGCCAGGTTGTGCGACGGGCTGAGGGATTCGCGCTTGGTCACCAGGGTGCGGATATGGTTGGCCGACACCGCCGCCACCAGGTGCAGCATGGCGTTGTCGAGGATCAACCGGTCCTGTTCGCTGAAGCGCGGCGCATCGGGGGCGCGGTACAGGGCCAGATGGTCGCTGAGCTGGGTACGCGGATCGACGTGCACCACGCACAGCAGCTCGCCGATGCCATGGCGCTGGCCCAGCCAGTTGAGGCCGGGTCCGTTGGCCGGGTCGGCCATATCGATGATCACCGACTGTCCCGGCCGGGCGTGGACCCGGCCCACGGTCACGTCGATATGGCGAATGGATTGCCAGTCCGCCAGGTAGCTCGGCGGCAGGTTGTGCAGATAGGAACTGTGCTCCTCGGGCAGACCGTCGATCAGCGCCGCGCGTCCCCACCAGGCGCTGGCGAAGGGCAATACCTGGCCGATGCAGGCCAGGGCTGGCGAGTGGAAGCCCTCGATATCCTGGTTCTGCGCCAGGCGCTGAAGCTCCAGGCTCATGCTGCTGAAGGCTTGCAGCAGGCGGTCGGGACTGTATTCGTGCCGGGACATGGGCAACTACCTCTGTGCGACTGTTGTTATTGGTTTCGTCAGGGGTTGGACAAGGGCCGGAGCGGGCAGGGCCTTGGAGAAGAGTGTCGGGGCAATGGCGCCGGATCACTATCCTACAGATGCAGGAGGGGGAGCGGTGGTGGTGTGATGACTGGTCGATGCATGCGGAGTTTCCTTGCCGCGCCTAATCCTCGCCCAAGGCTCTAGGGAAAGCCCTTACGCCACTAAAGGTTAAGCCGCAGCAGACGATTATTGAGTCAACTGCAGATCCGGTGGTCATATGACTGACCCTTGATCTACCTGACTCATTCGTTTCCCGGAATCCGTTCATGCCAACCGTTTCGCGGGCGTTCGCCAGCGCCCTGATCACCGCCCTGGGGGGCGCCCAGCCTGCCGTTCGCGACCTTTGCCAGCGCCTGGCCGCGCCCTTGCTGGAGCCTGGTGCGCCGGCCTTCATTCCATTGGCCAGCCTCGATGGCGTGTTCGAGCAGGCCTGCCTGCTCAGCGGCGACCCGGGCATCGGCTTGCGCGCCTTCGAATATGCCCATCCGTCCAACCTCGGCCCGCTGGGCTATGCGGTGATGTCCAGTCCGAGCATCAAGAGCGTGCTGGTCAGCCTGGCCGAGCACCATCATCTGGTCGGCACCGGCTTTTGCCTGTTCGTCGAGGAGCGCAGCGACGGCGTGCGCCTGGTCGGGGTCCCTACCGGCACCGCGCAGCGGGCCTTGTCGCGGGTGTTCATCGACGCGGTGGCGGCGATTACCGTCGGCCTGCTGTGCTGGCTGGTGCCGGGGCGGGCGATTCGGCCGCTGCGCGCGGAACTGAGCTATCCGCGCTGTGACGCCAGCGCCAGTGTCGAGCGGGTCTACGGCAGCGACATCCATTACGGCGCGGCGCAGAACGCGCTGCTGTTCAGCCATGCCGATGCCGCCCTGGCGGTGGCCAGCCACGACCCGGCATTGCATGCGGTGCACAGTGATTACCTGGCGCGCTGGCAGGCCCAGGTCGGCGGCGATCGCCTTAGCCTGAAGGTGCGCGGGGTGATCAGCGAGCAACTGAGCCAGGGGCGACCGGTGACCCTGGCCGGTGTTGCCGAGGTATTGGCCTTGAGCGGTCAGCGCCTGAGTCGCGGCCTGGAAGCCGAGGGCCACAGCTTCCTGCGCCTGCTCGACGAGGTCAGGCTGCGTGACAGCCATCGCCTGCTGCGCAACAGCAACCTGAGTTTCAAGCAGATCGCCTATCAGGTCGGCTTTCGCCATCAGAGCGCGTTCAACAAGGCCTGCGAGCGCTGGTTCGGCATGGGCCCCGGGCGCTACCGCGAAGAGGGTTGAGCGGCTTTCGTTTATCCGCCGGGGCCTTTCATTTATCCCGGTGACTCCCTGGCCGGGATGTCTGGAAAAAAGCCGCCAAACTGATACGCACACGTTTGCGCCGCTGTCGAGGGACCTTCTACCCGCATGTCACGAATCACCTGTTCCAACCGTTATTGCCTGATTCTCGGCGCTGCGGCGCTGTTGGCGCCGGCGCCCGTCCTGGGGCCGGCCAGCGTGCTGGGGGGCGCTGCTGCCGTCCTGCTGGCGCTGTGCCTGAGTCAGCGTGCCCGCCTGCGTCGCTATCGGCAGCAGACCCGGGCGCTGCGTCGGCAAGCCCTGACCCGGCAGCGCGAGGTCAACCACAAGCTGGGACTGATACGCGAAGAGCTGGCCCACCTCGGCGAGCTGGCGACCCAGATCGGTGCGCTGAGCATTGACTGCGACACAGCCCTGCAACAACAGCAGCGCAAGCTCGACCGCGCGCTGACGGCGTTTGCCCAGATCAAGGTCGAGGGCCGTCAGTTGGCCGATGACGCGCGCCAGGTCGGCAGCGAATCCCGGCAGTCGATGAAGCTCGCGCTGAAAGGGCAGGCGGGGCTCAGTGCCACCCTGATGGCCTTCCGCAGTGTCGACCAGAGCGCCTTGGCGGCGCAGGCCACTCTCGGCCATGAGGTGCGGGTACTGGTGCGCCAGGGCCGCGATCAGACCTACGACGCCAACCTCGCCCTGGCCGGCATCAGTGCCGCGGCCGGCAGCATCGAAGAGCGCGGCATATCCATTGCAGTGGCCTGCGAAGCGCAGGAGCGCGGCGTACAGGACCTCGATGACGCGCTGGGCGAAGTCCAGCGCCTGGGTTTCACCTCGGGCTGGCGCTCGCGCCAGGTCCGGGCGGCCAGCGAAGCGTTGCTGCAGGAAGCCGCGCGGCTGGATGAACGACTGCGGGATTGCCCGTGGACACAAGACCTTCAACAGGATGCCGGAGGTACGGATGCTGCTGTTCAAGACCCTGATCGGTCGTTACCACGCGTTGATCAAGTCCCTGGCCCGGGAGCCGAATCCCGCTGATGCCGAGTCGGCCCGGGAGATGGTCGAGGCCTTGCGCCAACTGGCGGCGGAGGCCGACCGGCTGGAGGCGCAATTGCGCCAGATGACCGAGAAACGCCAGGCGCGCGTGCGGCCGTCGGGGCCTCCGGTGTTGCGCCTGGTGCAGACGCAAGCCCTTCCGGAAAAACCTGAATCGATAAACAGATATGAATCCTAACTATATTTCTGTTCTGTTTTTCTGAGATTTTTAAACGTAGAAACCCAGTAATGTCTCGTTAATTTGGATTCATAAGTGTATGTTTGCGGGCGCAGGCGCGCCTGCCATCACTTATTACAAGAACGAGGCATTTCATGTCCGGGTTGAGAACACTGCGCATCAGTTCCCGTGTCACCTTGCTGGTGGCGTGCATTTCCCTGTTTGTCCTGTGCCTGAGCGGTTGGCTCGGGCTGACCCTGCAACGCAGCCTGCTGGCGGAGAAGATGGCCGGGGTCGGCACCGCGCTGAACACCGCATCGAACATCCTCGCCCACTACCAGCGCCAGGCCAGCGAGGGCCATCTGCCCCTGCCAGAGGCGCAGCGCCAGGCGTTGCAGGCGGTCAGCACCATTCGCTACCTGGGCGACAACTACCTGCTGGTGATCGACCTCGACCACCGCATGCTCATGCACCCCACAGCGCCGGGCCTGGTGGGCAAGCAACTGGCGGACTTCAAGGACGTCAACGGCAAGCCGTTCTCCCGCGAGATGATCGAAACCGCCCGCACCCAGGGGCGCGGCACGGTGGACTACTGGTTCCCCCGGGCCAGTGGCGGACAGCCGGAGTACAAGGTCTCCGAGGTGCTGCTGTTCAAGCCCTGGGGCTGGGTCCTGGCCAGCGGCATTCATCCGCAGGACGTGCAGGACGAGGTCAACCAGGTGCTGCGCTGGCCGGCGATCGTCGTCGGCCTGGCCTTGCTGGTGCTGATCCTGTTCGCCTGGCTGCTGGTGCGCAGCATCACCCGCCCGCTCAATGACACGGTGGATGCCCTGGCCCGCGCCACCCAGGGCCATACCGACCTGACCCTGCGCCTGCCGGTGGACGGCAACGATGAACTGAGCCAGGTCTCGCGCAGTTTCAACAGCCTGGTGCTGGCCGCCCATGACGTCACTGCCAACGTGGTCGAGGCCAGCCAGGCGATTGCCCGGGCCAGCGACGAGCTTGGCCAGATCACCCGCGCGGCGCAGGACAACATGGCGGCGCAGCAGCAGGAAACCGACAGCGTGGTGGCGGCCATGACCGAGATGGTCAGTACGGTGCAGGAGGTGGCGCAGAATGCCGGCGTCGCTGCCCGTGCCACCGAGGACGCCGAACGCCAGGCCAGCGCCGGGCGCGGCACGGTCGACGAGACGGTCAGTGCCATTGGCGCGCTGGCGGAGGGGTTGCAGGAAAGCCGGCGGGTGGTGGATCAACTGGCGACCGACTCGGGCAGCGTGGCCCAGGTACTGGATGTGATCACCGCCATCGCCGAGCAGACCAACCTGCTGGCGCTGAATGCCGCCATCGAAGCGGCCCGGGCCGGGGATCACGGACGTGGTTTCGCCGTGGTTGCCGATGAGGTGCGCAGCCTGGCGATGCGTACCCAGCAGTCGACCCTGGAGATCCAGCAGATCATCAACCGGGTGCAGGCCGGGGCGGGGCAGGCCGCGCAGCAGATCGGTCACAACGTCGCCGCCGCGCAGCACCCGGTGGAGGCGTCGGCCCGGGCCGGGCAGGCGCTGGAACTGATCACCGTGTCGGCGGGCACGGTCAGCCAGATGGCCCTGCAGATCGCCAGTGCCTCCGAGCAGCAGGCGGCCACGGCGGACGAGATCAACCGCAGCATCACCCGCATCCATGACGCTGCCTCCACCGGCACCCGCACCCTGCGCCAGACCGGCGAAGCGTGCGAGGGGTTGAAGCAGGTGTCGCGGCAGTTGCAGGAGCAGGTGGCGAAGGTGGTGATCTGAAGCGATTGTGTTGTTGCTGATGGCCTCATCGCCGGCAACGCCGGCTCCCACAGGTTCCGGGCCAGCCGCATGATCCAGGCCCGACACGGAAACCTGTGGGAGCTGGCATTGCCAGCGATAGGGCCGGCAAGAACAGCACAAAGCGGAAAAGATGTGTAGATACCCATGCAGCGATGAGGCCATCGGCGACACCCCCTCAGGCAATCACCCCCATATACTCCCGCGCCAAGCCCAGATACCCCTCGGCCTGGCTGTACCTGGCTACCAACTCGGCAGGCTTGAGCTGGTGATCGCTGGCCAGCCCGCGCTGGGCACGCAAGGTGTCGTAGGTGGCCTTGATCGCGGCGAAACAGGCTGCATGCCCGTCCACCACGATACGCACGCCAAGCCTGGCCAGACGTTGCTCGTCCCAGTGCTGAGCACCGCCGTAGGTGACCATCATCAACGGCACCCTGAGCCCCTCGGCGATGGCTTCGAGCTGCTCGAAGTCGCGCACCCCGACCAGGCAGACGGCATCCGCCCCGGCGGCTTGATAGGCCTGGGTACGCTGGACCACCTGGGCCAATGACTGCACCCCGGCATGGGTGCGGGCGATCAGGGCCAGGCTGCGGTCGTGGCGCGCCCGTTGCGCAGCGCGCAGTTTGCCGACGGCTTCCTCGACACTGATCAGCTCCGATAGCGGCTCCTCGAACCGGGCCGGCAGCAGGGTGTCTTCCAGGGTCAGGGCCGCGACCCCGGCCCGCTCCAGCTCGGCGACGCAGCGCATCGCATTGAGGGCATTGCCATAGCCGTGGTCGGCATCGGCGATCACTGGCAGGCGCGCGACCCGGCCGATACGGGTCGCCTGTTCGACGAACTCACCCAGGGTCAGCAGGGCGATATCCGGGGCGCCGAGCACCTGCAACGAGGCCACCGAACCGCCGAGGATGCCCACCTCGAAACCGAGGTCGGCGGCAATGCGTGCGCTGAGGGGATCGAACACCGAGGCGGTGCGAACGCAGGCCTGGCCGGCGAGCAGGCCACGGAAGGTCTCGCGCAGTGCGTGATGACTGGCTGGATACATGGCGATCTCTCGTTGTTGCAGAAGGAGGGAGCAGCCAGCCGGGGCTGCGTGGGCCCCGGCCGGCTGCGGTGTTACTTGATGAAGCGCACCTGGGCGTTGATCTTCTCGATCACCGAACCCTTGCGCTCGTTGAAGCGCTTTTTGTTCTGCTCGAACAGGTTGTTGCCCTTGGTATCGATGGAGATGATCAGCGGGCCGAACTCGCGCACGCGGTTGACCCACAGGGTCTCGGGCATGCCCAGATCCTGCCATTCGGCGCGTTCGATCTCTTCCACCTTGGTTGCCGCCAGCACCGCGCAGCCACCGGGGAACACCGCGTGCACCGCTTTGTTCTCCAGGCAGCCGGTGGTGGTTTCCGGGCCCATGCCGCCCTTGCCGACGATCAGCTTGACCCCGGTCTGCTCGATGAACTCCTTCTCGAACTTTTCCATGCGCATGCTGGTGGTCGGGCCGATGGAGACCATCTCGAAGCTGCCGTCGTCCTTCTTCTTGACGATGGGACCGGCGTGGAAGATCGCCCCACCGCGCAGGTCCACCGGCAGTTCGCGACCCAGTTCGATCAGGCGTCGGTGGGCGACGTCGCGGCAGGTGACCAGCTGGCCGGTGAGGTAGACCACGTCGCCGACATTCAGGCTGGCCAGGTCTTCGTCTTTGATCGGGGTGCTGAGGATCTTTTTCACAGGACTACACCTTCATGGGAAAGGATGTCGTAGGACAGGTCGGCGTTGATGCGGATCTTGCCGCGGCGGTGGGCCCAGCAGCCGGTGGACACGGCGACGCCGATGGTCGAGGGGTGGCGGGCCGAGGACTCGATGTTGACCCCCATCACGCTGCTGTTGCCGGTCAGGCCCTGGGGCCCGATGCCGATCTCGTTGAGGCCTTCTTCCAGCAGCTTCTCCATCAAGGCGGCGCTTTCGTTGGGGTGGCTGGAATCCACTTCACGCAGGATTGCCCGCTTCGACAGGCGTGCGGCGGTTTCCACCGAGGTGGACACGCCGACCCCGACCAGCAGCGGCGGGCAGGCGTTGACCCCGCGCGAGGTGATCACGTCGAAGACGAACTCGGTCACGCCTTCGTAGCCCTGGCCTGGCATCAGCACCTTGGCCGAGCCGGGCAGGGTGCAGCCGCCGCCGGCCATGTACACGTCGACGATGGCGTGGTCGGCATCGGGGATGATTTCCCAGTCCAGCCACGGGATCTTCGAGCCGGTGTTGGTCCCGGTGTTCTTCTCGACGAAGGTTTCCACGGCGTTGTGCCGCAGCGGGCCCTGAATGGTCGCCTCCTTGGTGGCGTTCTCAAGGATGCTCTCCATCTCGCCGAGCAGCGGGAAGCGCGCGCCGGCCGAGATGAAGTACTGGATCACCCCGGTGTCCTGGCAGCTCGGGCGGTTGAGCTTGTCGGCGTAGTCCTGGTTCTCGGCCATGGAGTCGTACACGGCGATGGCCAGGGGGTTGGTTTCCGCGGCGCGGAGCTTGGCGGTCTTGGCCTTGACGTCCTTGGGCAGGCGCTTGCCGATATAGGCGGTGAATTTCGCCAGGGTATCGGTCAGCGACTGGACGGCGGCTTCTCGTTCAACGTTTTCCACGTTTGTTCTCCTTACTGCATCACAAGGCGGGTTTCCGGGCAGCGGCGCTCAGGCGCCGCTGACGCTGGTTGCCGGTTTCACGGTTGGGTTGGCTGAGCCTGTGGGAGCGGGTTTACCCGCGATTGCGTCGGTGAACCCACCGTCCTCATCGCGGGTGAGCCCGCTCCCACAGGCGACGGGGCCGTCAAGGACCCGGTTCAACTGGGCGATATCCAGAGCACCGACCCACTTGGCGATGGCCAGGGTGCCGACGGCGTTGCCGATGGTGTTGGTGATGGCGCGGGCCTCGGACATGAAGCGGTCGACGCCGAGCAGCAGGACCATGCCGGCTACCGGGATGCTGCCCAGGGAGGCGAGGGTCGCGGCCAGGGTGATGAAGCCGGAGCCGGTGACCCCGGCCGAGCCCTTGGAGGTCAGCAACAGCACGCCGAGGACGATCAACTGGTCGGTCAGGCTCAGTGGCGTGTTGGTGGCCTGGGCGATGAAGATCGCCGCCATGGTGTAGTAGATGCACTGGCCGTCGGGGTTGAAGGTCAGCCCGGAGGGGATCACCAGGCCCACTACCGGCTTGGACACGCCTGCCTTTTCCAGCTTGCCCATCAGTTGCGGCACCACCGATTCCGAGGAGCTGGTGCCGAGCACGGTGAACAGCTCTTCCTTCAGGTACTTGAGGAACTTCCACAGGCTGAAGCCGGACAGCCGCGCGACGAAGCCGAGCACGATCACCACAAACAGGAAGCAGGTGACGTACATGGTCGCCATCAGCTTGCCCAGCGATACGATCGAGCCCAGGCCGTACTTGCCGACGGTAAAGGCCATGGCCCCGCAGGCCGCCAGCGGGGCGACGCGCATGACCAGGCCGACGATATGGAACATGCCGTGGGAGAAGCTTTCCAGCACATCCACCACCGGCTTGCCGCGCTCGCCCAGGTGGGCCAGGGCGATGCCCAGCAGGGTCGAGAACAGCAGGATCGGCAGGATCTCGTTCTTGGCGAAGGCGTCGGTGACGCTGGCCGGGATGATATGCAGGAGGAAGTCGGTGAAGCTGCCGGAGCCGGCCGCTGCCGCCGAGGTGTAGCTGGCGATGCTCTTGGTATCCAGGGTCGCCGGGTCGACGTTCATGCCCTGGCCGGGCTGGACCAGGTTGACCACTATCAGGCCGAGGACCAGGGCGAAGGTGGAGAGGATTTCGAAGTAGATCAGCGCCCGCGCACCGACCCGGCCCAGCTCCTTCATGTTTTCCATCTTGGCGATGCCGAGCACCACCGTGGCGAAGATGATCGGGGCGAAGACCATCTTGATCAGTTTGATGAAGGCGTCGCCGAGGGGTTTGAGATCGACCCCGACCTCGGGCCAGAACACCCCGAGGGCGATACCGATGCTGACGCCGATCAGAACCTGCACATACAACTTGCCTAGAACTTTCATGGCCGTTTTTCTCCGCTTTATTGTTGTGAGTCGGATTTTTTCTTGTCGGCCGGGCCTGTCTCTCGGCCGCGATCAGGCAAATCGCGGCGTCGGGATAGCCCAGATTTCGTGTGGGTAATCACGGGAGGGAAAGTTAAAGGTTTTTCTGAAATGTGGTAATACAATGAAATTCACTTCATTGTTTACTTGAGGTTACTAATGAGCCCGGTCTCGGAATTGGCCTTCTTCATCCAGTTGGTGCGCCTCGGCAGCCTGGCCGCGACGGCGCGGGAGCTGAACCTGACCCCGCCGGCAGTCTCCAAGCGCCTGGCGCAGTTGGAGCAACGGCTCGGGGTGCGCCTGCTCAATCGCACCACCCGCAGCATCAGCCTCACCGCCGAAGGCGATCTGTACCTGGTCAATGCCCAGCGCATCCTTGGCGAGATCGAGGAGATGGAGCGCCAGGTCTCCAGCAGCCGGGCCGAGCCCAAGGGCCTGTTGCGGGTCAATGCGCCGCTGGGCTTCGGGCGTACCCATGTCGGGCCGGCGGTTTCTTCCTTCGTGCAGCGGCACCCGGAAGTGGAAGTGCAACTGCAACTCACCGACCGGCCGATCAACCTGCCGGACGATGCCATCGATGTCGCCATCCGTTTCGGCGACCTGCCGGATTCGCGGCTGATCGCCCGCAAGATCGCCAGCAACCGCCGACGCCTGTGTGCCACCCCGGCTTATCTGGAGCGCTGCGGCCATCCGCAGGCGCCGAAGGACCTGGCGCAACACAACTGCATCGTGCTGCGCCAGAACGACCTCGCCTTTGGCGTCTGGCGCTTCAGTCGTGGCAAGCAGTCGGAGTCGGTGAAGGTGCATGGCGGGCTCAGTACCAACGACGGCGAAGTGGCGTTGAACTGGGCGCTGGACGGCCACGGCATCCTGATGCGCGCCGAATGGAACCTGGCCCGCTATCTGCGCTCCGGCGAACTGGTGGAGGTGCTGGGTGACTACGAAACGCCGCCGGCGGATATCTATGCGGTGTACCTGGAGCGGCTGAATCTTTCGGCCAAGGTGTCGTTCTTCATCGAGCACTTGCGCGAGTTCTTCCAGCGTGAAGCCTGGAAGTAGGAAAAATATGCTCCGGGGGCAGGAAAATCCTCGCCAGGGGTTTTCCGGGGCTAGGGTAAGGTGACGGGTCAAATGTCCTATTTCTGCTGCGGGACGGAGCCGGCAGCCAGCCAGGAGAAGTTCACGTGGCTTCCTACACCCTGCGACAACTCAAGTACTTCGTCACCACGGTCGAGGCCGGCAGCGTTGCCGAGGCCTCGCGCCAGCTGTACATCGCCCAGCCGTCGATTTCCACGGCGATCAAGAGTCTGGAAGAAAGCTTCGGCGTGCAGCTGTTCATCCGTCACCACGCCCAGGGTGTGTCGCTGACGCCCAGTGGCAAGCGTTTCTACGCCAAGACCAAGTCGCTGCTGCAGATGGCCCGGGAATTCGAGCAGAACGCCCTGGCCGACAACGACACCGTGGCCGGGCAGATCGACATCGGCGTGTTCGAAACCGTCGCGCCGCTTTATCTGCCGCGGCTGATCGCCGGTTTTCGCGAGCGTTACCCGGGGGTGGATATCCGCCTGCGGGACGGCGAGCAGCAGGAACTGATCCAGGGCCTGACGTCTGGCGCGTTCGACCTGGCGTTTCTCTATGACCACTACCTGGACAACACCATCGAGACCGAGCCGCTGATGCCGCCGCAGAAGCCCTATGTGCTGCTGCCGCACAAGCACCGCTTCGCCGGCCAGCGTCAGGTATCGCTGCGTGATTTGTGCCCGGAACCGATGATCCTGCTCGACGTCGCGCCAAGCCGGACCTATTTCGTCAGCCTGTTCAACGACCTCGGGTTGACCCCGAACATCGTCTTCAGCTCGCCATCGATCGAAATGGTGCGTGGGATGGTGGGGCAGGGCTTCGGCTTCTCGCTGCTGGTCACCCGGCCGAACTCGGAATGCACCTACGACGGGCAGAAGGTGGTGGCGGTGGACATTGCCGAACCGGTGGAACTGTCCGGGCTGGTCACGGCGAAGCTCAAGCGGGTGCAGTTGACCCGGCCGGCGCAGTTGTTCGTGGATTTCTGTCGGGAGGAATTGTCGGGGCGTTCATAAAGAACTGTGGGAGCTGGCAAGCCAGCTCCCACAGGTTCTTGTGCCTGGCCTGAATCCAGCGGCCGACCGGGATCCTTGTGGGAGCCGGCCTTGCCGGCGATGAGGCCATCAGCCTCGACGTTGATCTTGCTGGTCGGGCTGTTCTTGCCGGCCTCATCGCTGGCAAGCCAGCTCCCACAGGTTCCTGTGTCGAGCCGGGATCCTGTGGCCGGCCCGGAACCCTGTGGGAGCCGGCCTTGCCGGCGATGAGGCCATCAGCCTCGACGTTGATCTTGCT